>JBFJUC010000170.1:0-5926 GCA_041624875.1 Alcanivorax sp. | reverse complement strand
TCGCTGCTAGAATACGCCGCACATTCGGAGTATAGCTCAGCCTGGTAGAGCACTACGTTCGGGACGTAGGGGTCGCAGGTTCGAATCCTGCTACTCCGACCAAATTAAAAAAGCCGACCCTCGGGTCGGCTTTTTTATTGCATGTCGATCGGCAATCAAAAGGTGTACACCAGCGACACGGTGGTTTCCTGGTCGGTGTTGTGGGTGCCGGCGGGCACTTCGGAATCACGCGTGATCAGATGGCTGAGGCGCATGGCGAAGTGATCGTTGATCTTGGAGGTCAACGATGTCTCGGAGCGGATCGAGGTGTTGTCCTCACCCACTTCCGTGGCAACGCTCTGGCGGAACGAGGCGTTTTCGTTGATGGTCCATTTGTAGTTACCGGCGAAACGGGCGATCACGCTCTCGTTCTTGTCGTCACAACCGCCGTAGGATTCTTCCGGCTCGAGACACTCGACGCGGTAACCGGGACCGGCTTCCAGGTCCAGGGTGTGCGACGGGGTTTCCAGGAAACGGCGACCCAGACCGAGCGCGTAGCTGGCCTGATAGTGAAAGCCGGAGAAGTTGTCCTTGTCGTAGGTCAGGACGTTGAACAGGTAATTGTTGTCGGCCAGTTTGCGGTCGAGCTTGTAGGAGGCGTAATAGCGTTCCGCGGTGCGCTCTTCCTCACCTTCGTCGTTCTCCCCCACGGTATTGACGGCTTCCGCCTTGGCGGTCTGGCGCCAGTTGACCCCGTCGTGGGCGGCGTTGGTTTTACCGATCACCGACTCGGATTCACTGTTGCCGCGTTTGAGGAGGTAGGACGCCTCCACCTCAATATCCCAAGCCCGTTCTTCAGCGGTTTCCTGCTCCGCTTCCTGGGCATGCACCATCATCGGCATTACCGCCGCGCCACACGCCAGGGCCAACCATTGTTTACGCATTCTTCCTCCTCGGAGTTGTTATCGATCAGGTACCCGCGCCTCGGAACGATAAGGCACGCCGCGAAAAGTATGCGTAAAGGTACCTGCTGGGGGTACCCGGCGTTGCCACCGGGTCGAGGTTTTTACAAATTCAGCGGGGCTGGCTGCTCTGCGTCTGTGGCTGGTAATACGCCACCAGTTGGAACACCGCGTAGAACAGCACCGTGAAGAACACATTGCCGGCCAGGGTCTTCCACAGGAACGGCAGACCGGCGACGTAACTGGCGAACAGCCCGGAAGCGTCCGCCGGATAGAGCACGCCGGCGGCCCAAACGCCGAAATTGGTCACGGCGTAGAACAACAGGGCCGCGGCCACCGCGCCACCGGTATGGGCCAGCAGGCCCCGTTGACGCAACCAGACGCCGCCCAGCGCGATCAGGGCGAAGGCGCCATAGACGTACAAGGCGGTATCGTGGAAGCCGAGAATCAGGTCCGAGGCCACCAGAGTGGCGAGCGGCACCAGCACCCGGCCCAGGGGATGGCGCAGATAAGCACCGGCGAATAACGCCAGTGCGCCCATCGGCGTCATATTGAAATCGTGCGGCACCACGCGCCACAGAAAAGCGAAGCCGGCCAAAGCCAGCACTACGATCACGGTACGGCGCATCAAACTCCCCTCGGCGCTGTTTAATGGGCGAGAGTATAACGCACCTGCCACGTTGGGTAACCCGGCCACAGCCGGTATAATGCGCGCCCCGGTTTCCCACGGGCCACACAACCATGGAGCCTTGCATGTCCTCGAACCGCCGCGAACAACTCACCGCCCTCCTCCGGGAGCGAATCGTCATTCTCGACGGCGGCATGGGCACGATGATCCAGCGCCTGCAGCTCTCAGAAGCGCAATATCGCGGCAGCCAGTACGCGGATTGGCCTTCCGACCTGAAGGGCAACAACGACCTGCTGAGCATTACCCAGGCGGAGATGATCGAGCAACTGCACGTTGATTATCTGAACGCCGGCGCCGACATCATCGAGACCAACTCCTTCAACAGTACCGCCATCGCCATGGCGGACTACGATATGCAAGATCTGGCACGGGACATCAACGTAGCCGCCGCCCGGGTAGCGCGCCGCGCCGCTGACGCCGTCGCTACCCCGGAGCGCCCGCGCTTCGTGGCCGGGGTGCTGGGCCCCACCAACCGCACGGCCAGCATCAGCCCGGACGTCAACGACCCGGGGTACCGCAACACCGATTTCGACCGTCTGGTGGCCTCTTATCTGGACGCCATCGATGGCCTGGTGGAAGGCGGGGTCGATCTGATCCTGATCGAAACCATTTTCGACACGCTAAACGCCAAGGCGGCGGTGTTCGCCGTGGACCAGTACTGCTACGAGAAAGACCTGGATCTGCCGGTGATGATCTCCGGCACCATCACCGATGCGTCCGGCCGGACACTGACCGGGCAGACCACAGAGGCGTTCTATAACTCGCTGCGCCACGCCCGGCCGATCTCCATGGGCCTCAACTGCGCTCTGGGTCCGATGGAGCTGCGCACCTACGTCGAAGAGCTGTCGCGGATCAGCGAGTTCCACGTTTCCGCCCACCCCAACGCCGGCCTGCCCAACGAAATGGGCGAGTACGACCTGGACGCCGACACCATGGCCCGGGAAATCAGCGAATGGGCGCAATCCGGCTTTCTGAATATTATCGGTGGCTGCTGCGGCACCACCCCGGAGCACATCGCGGCCATCGCCGAAGCGGTGGACGACAAGGCGCCCCGTCGCCTGCCGGAGCTTCCGGTGCACTGCCGTCTGTCCGGCCTGGAGCCGTGCAACATCGCGCCGACCGATCTGTTCCTCAACGTCGGCGAGCGCACCAACGTCACCGGTTCCAAGCGTTTCCTGCGCCTGATCAAGGAAGAGGATTACGACACCGCCCTGGACGTGGCCCGCGACCAGGTGGAGAACGGCGCCCAGATCATCGACATCAACATGGACGAAGGCATGTTGGAGTCGAAGGAATGCATGGTGCGCTTTCTGAATCTGGTGGCCGCGGAGCCGGAAATTTCCAAGGTGCCGATCATGATCGACTCCTCCAAGTGGGAGGTGATCGAAGCCGGCCTGAAATGCATCCAGGGCAAGGGCGTGGTCAACTCGATTTCCTTGAAGGAAGGCGAAAAATCCTTCCTCGACCAGGCCCGGCTGATTCGCCGCTACGGCGCCGCCACCGTGGTGATGGCGTTCGATGAGAACGGCCAGGCGGAAAGCCGCGACGAAAAGGTCCGCATCTGTACCCGAGCCTATAAGTTGCTGACCGAGGAAGTGGGCTTCCCACCGGAAGACATTATTTTCGACCCCAACATCTTCGCCATCGCCACTGGCATCGAGGAGCACAACAACTACGCGGTGGACTTCATTGAGGCGGTGGCGGAAATCAAACGCACCCTGCCCCACGCGATGATCTCCGGCGGCGTGTCCAATGTCAGCTTCTCATTCCGGGGTAACAACCCGGTGCGCGAAGCCATCCATGCGGTGTTCCTGTACTACGCCATTAAGAACGGCATGGACATGGGCATCGTCAATCCTTCGCAGCTGGCGATCTACGCCGACATCCCCGACGAACTGCGCGACGCGGTGGAAGACGTGGTGCTCAACCGCCGCGAGGACGGCACCGAACGGCTGCTCGATCTTGCCGAGAAATACAAAGGCTCCGGTGAGAAGGAAACCAAGAAGGAAGACCAGGAATGGCGTTCCTGGCCGGTGGAGCAACGCCTGGAGCACGCCCTGGTTAAAGGCGTCGCCGATTACGTGGAGGAAGACACCGAGCTGGCCCGCCAGAACGCGGAACGCCCGCTGCACGTCATCGAAGGGCCGCTGATGGACGGCATGAACGTGGTTGGCGACCTGTTCGGTGAAGGCAAGATGTTCCTGCCCCAGGTAGTGAAATCCGCCCGCGTAATGAAAAAGGCAGTGGCCTATCTGCTGCCGTACATGGAGAAAGAGAAAGAAGAACTGGGCACCCAGGATGAAGCCAACGGCAAGATTCTGATGGCCACCGTGAAAGGCGATGTGCACGATATCGGCAAGAACATCGTCGGCGTGGTGCTGCAATGCAACGGCTACGACGTGGTCGACCTGGGTGTGATGGTGCCCTGCGACAAGATTCTCGAAACCGCCCGCCAGGAAAAGGTGGACATCGTCGGCCTGTCCGGCCTGATCACCCCCTCCCTGGACGAAATGGTGCACGTGGCCAGCGAGATGGAACGCCTGGGCATGGAGCAGCCTCTGATGATCGGCGGCGCCACCACCAGCCGCATTCATACCGCGGTGAAAATCGACCCCAACTACCACAACCCGGTGATCCACGTGGCCGACGCCTCCCGGGCCGTGGGTGTCGCCTCGCGCTTGTTGTCGAAAACCCAGAAAGCGGACTATGTGGCGGAGATCAAGCAGACCTACGAAGAGCTGCGCGTGCGCCGCAAGCAGCAGCAGGTGGACCGCTCCCTGATCCGCATCGACCAGGCCCGCGAACACCGCTTCCAGCCGGACTGGGACAGCTACACGCCGCCGGAACCCAAGACAAAAGGCCTGAAGGTGTTCGAGGAATACCCTCTCGACGAGTTGGTGGAACGCATCGACTGGACGCCCTTCTTCCGTTCCTGGGAGCTGGCCGGCAAGTTCCCGCGCATCCTCGAAGACGAGGTGGTCGGCGTGGAAGCCACCAAGCTCTACAACGACGCCCGCGAGATGCTGGATAACATCGTCAAGGAAAAATGGCTCACCGCCCGCGGCGTGATCGGCTTCTGGCCCGCGCACTCCGACATGGACGATATCCAGCTGTACCGCCAGCCCGGCGATGATCAGCCGTTTATGACGCTGCATCATCTGCGCCAGCAACTGGATCGCAGCAAGAACCAGAAACCGGATTATTGCCTGAGCGATTTCATCGCCCCGAAGGAAAGCGGCAAGACCGACTGGCTGGGCGGCTTCGCCGTCACCGCCGGGATCGGCATCGACGAGCACGTGCAGCGCTTCGAAGCCGACCACGACGACTATTCGTCGATCATGATCAAAGCGCTGGCGGACCGTCTCGCCGAAGCCTTCGCGGAACGTCTGCACGAACGCGTGCGTAAGGAATTCTGGGGCTACGACAGCGACGAAACGCTCAGCAACCAGGACATCATTTCCGAGAAGTACCGGGGCATCCGCCCGGCGCCGGGCTACCCGGCCTGCCCGGACCACACCGAGAAAAGCCTGCTGTGGGAACTGCTGGAACCGGAGAAAAACGCCGGCATGACGCTCACCGAGCACTACGCTATGTTCCCGGCGGCGGCGGTGTCCGGCTGGTACTTCTCACACCCGGAATCCAAATACTTCGGCACCGGCAAGCTGGGCAAGGACCAGATGGACGACTACGCGGCCCGCAAAGGTATGTCGCGCAAGGAGATCGAGAAGATGGTGCCGCATTTACTCGGATACATTGAAGACAGTTGATAGTTGATAGTGGACAGTTGATAGCTAAAACAATGCGTAGCCGCGATGCTTGCGGATTGGCGTAGGCGTGTTTGCGAACAGCCAGTGAGCGCGGGCACGGCGTTCCGGGTGGGCTCCGCCCTCGCCCGCGCAGCTATCAACTATCAACCGTCAACTATCAACTCGCCACGCTCGCCATCGAGCGTGGCGTGCGTTCCGTCAACGACGCTGTGCATGACGTCGCTGACGTCCCAGACCGCGGGGATCGAGCAGGCCACTGCCAGGCTGGCGGCGACGTTGGCGGGGTCTCGGCCGGTGATCACCAGGCCGGCGGCTTGCACCAGCCAGGGCACCCAGCTGGGGTCGACCTGATCCACCACCACGATATCACCGGGTTGCAGCCGGTTGAGCGCCCAGGCGCTGCACAGACGACGCACCGGCCCGCTTACCGTGCCGGGCACCAGCGTGGCGCCGCGCAGCACCGGGCTGAGCCGGCCGCCGCCGCCGAAGCCGAAACCAATGCGGTCCATCTTCCAGTCCGGGGCGCCGGC
>JBFJUC010000169.1:0-5931 GCA_041624875.1 Alcanivorax sp. | reverse complement strand
GCTCAAGGCGGTGGCCGACGGCCTCAGCTTCGGCGCCCCCACCGCCGCCGAGGTGGACATGGCCGACCTGGTCTGCGAGATGGTGCCGTCCATGGACATGGTGCGCATGGTCAACTCCGGCACCGAAGCGGTGATGAGCGCCCTGCGTCTGGCACGGGGCCACACCGGTCGCGACAAGGTGATTAAATTCGAGGGCTGCTACCACGGCCACGTGGACAGCCTGCTGGTGAAAGCGGGCTCCGGCGCGCTGACTCTGGGCACTCCAAGCTCACCGGGCGTACCCAAGGCGGTCACCGACGACACCTTGACCCTTAATTTCAACGACGCCGGCGGGCTCGCGGAGGTGTTCAAGGCCCAGGGCGATCAAATCGCCGCCGTGATCGTCGAGCCGGTGGCCGGCAATATGAACTGCGTGCCGCCCACCCAGGGCTTTCTGGAAGCGCTGCGCGAGCAATGCGACCAGTACGGCGCGGTACTGATCTTCGACGAGGTGATGACCGGCTTCCGGGTCGCCCAGGGCGGCGCCCAGGCGCGCTACGGCGTCACCCCGGATCTCACCACCCTGGGCAAGATCATCGGCGGCGGTATGCCGGTGGGCGCACTGGGCGGCAAAAAAGAGGTCATGGAAAAGCTATCGCCGCTCGGTCCGGTTTATCAGGCCGGCACCTTGTCCGGCAACCCGGTGGCCATGGCAGCGGGCCTGGCGACACTGAAACAGCTACGCCGGGAAGGTTTCTATGAGGAACTGGAAGCGAAAACCGAACGCCTCACCGAAGGACTGTCCGAAGCCGCCCGGGGCGCCGGAATCGGCTTTCACACCACCCGCGCCGGCGGCATGTTCGGCCTGTTCTTCACCGACCAGACCCGCATCAGCCGCTTCGATGAGGTCATGGCCTGCGATCAGCCACGCTTCAACAGCTTCTTCCACGCCATGCTGGACCGCGGTGTCTATCTGGCGCCGAGCGCTTTCGAGGCGGGCTTCGTGTCGATCACCCACAGCGACGACGACATCGACACCACCATCCAGGCCGCCCGCGACGCCTTCAGCGTTCTTTGAAGCGGATAGGGGCTAGCGAGCCAGTGCCACGCACTGGCCCGCGGTCAGCGCCAACAGATCCACCGCCGCCATCTCGATTTCCAGCCCCCGCCGCCCGGCGCTCATATAAACGGTGTCGAAGCTCAGGGCGCTCTCATCCAGCCACAGCGGCAGGCGCCGCTTCTGACCCAGCGGACTGATGCCGCCCAGGACATAGCCGGTGACCCGTTGCGCCAGATCGGCGTCGGCCATCTTCGCTTTCTTGCCGCCGGTGGCTTTCGCCAGCGCCTTCAGGTCAAGACTGAGATGCACCGGCACCATCGCCACCTGGGGTTGATCGTCGACCACCGCCAGCAGCGTCTTGAACACGCGGCGCGGGTCCAGATCCAGAAGCTCCGCAGCCTCCAGCCCGTAGCTTTCGGCCGCGGCATCGTGTTGATAGCGATGCAGGCGAAAATCAACGCCGGCGTCCTCGGCCATTTTCACCGCCGGAGTCATGCCCGGTCCGGCTCGCGCAATGCCTGGGCCCGCGAGCGCGCCTCATCGGCGCCGCCGCGGTCACCCTGCTCGGCGCGGGCGGCGGCCACCAGTTCCCACAGCTCAGCGCGGTAGGCGTCGTTGTCCGGCGCCAGGCGCAGGGCGCGCTGGGCAAAGCCTTCGGCGGCATGGCCGTCGCCTTCTTCCAAACGCAGCAGCGCCAGCTCCCGGTACAACCACGACGAATGGGGCGCCATGGTCAAGGCCCGTTCCAGATAGCGGCTGGCCGCCCCGGTCTGCCCCTGCGCCCGGGCCTGCTCGGCACGGCTCAGCAGGGCCATCGCCGGCGACCCTTGCAGCTCGGTGTCCGCGGTGACCGGCTCCGCCTTCTCCGTCGGCGGCGTCACCGCGCAGCCGGACAGCAACAGCACCGCCAGCAGCGTTAGTCGAACCAGCCCTTGAACCATTCCACCACTCCTTCCTTAACCTGGGTCGCGCTACCGCAACCGTCGCTTTGCTCCGGGATAGAGGCCTCCAGCATCGGGTATTGGCGCGCGCCGGAACAGCCTTTGCCACTGGTTTTTTCGCCGGACGGATCCATCCAGACCTCTTCCACACCCGGCGGCGGCGTCTGCGACAGGCTGGTCTGCGGCAGCCCGGCCATCAGCCGGCTCCACACCGGCAAGGCCCCGGAGGACCCGGTCACCCGGGCGTTCTCATTATTGTCCCGGCCCACCCAGACCACCGAAAGGTGGTTGCCGGAAAAGCCGGCGAACCAGGCATCACGGTATTCATCGCTGGTGCCGGTTTTACCCGCCACTTTCAGATCCGCGGGCAATACCGAGCGGGCGGAACGGGCGGTGCCCTTCTCGACCACCTGCTGCATGCCCCACTGAATCAGGTAGGCCGGCCCGGAGTCGATCACTTCTTCCGTATCCACCGGATAGCGAGCCAACGGCTCGCCTTCTTTATCCAGCACGTCGGTGATCGAACGCAATGGCGTGGCGAAACCGCCGGTGGCAAGCGGCTGGTAGAGCATCGCCACTTCGAAGGGCGTCATGCCGATGCTGCCCAGCAAGATACTGGGGTAGGCCGGGATCGTCTTTTTCACACCCAACTGGGACAGGGTCCGGACCACGGCGTCCGGGCCCACATCCATACCCAGACGCACGGTGGCCTGGTTACGCGAATAGGCCAGCGCGTCGACCAGGGGAATCGGCCCTTTGGATTCACCGTCGAAGTTTTGCGGGGTCCAGCTCTTGCCGGTCGTCAGCGGCACGGTGATCGGTTCGTCAGCCACCGGGGTGGCCAGGCTGTAACGTTTCGGCTGCTGCAGCGCGGTGAGCATTACCACCGGCTTGACCAGCGACCCCATCGGCCGGGTGGCGTCCAGCGCGCGGTTGAACCCCTGCTCGCGGGACTCGCGGCTGCCCACCAGCGCCAACACATCGCCCTGGGCCGGGGCGACCACCACCACGGCGCCGTTGAGCGCGTCGCCGGAGGCGTCGAGCCTGTTGAGATGCTCGCTAAGCGCTTTCTCGGAGGCCAGTTGGGCAAGCACATCCAGGGTCGAGTGAATGCGCAGCCCCTCCTCGCCGAGCACGTCGGCCGGATAGTCCCGGGCCAGCTGACGGCGTACCAGATCAATGAACGCCGGGAAGGCGTACAACGGGGAAGCGCCACGAGGCACCACTTCCAGACCCCGTTCTCGGAAACGTCGGTATGCCTGGTCGCTCAGCGCCCCCTCTTCCAGGGCCACTCTGAGCACCGTATTGCGGCGTGCCAGCGAGCGCTCGGGGTTACGCCGCGGGTCGTAGTAGCTGGGGCCTTTCAACAACGCCACCAGGGTGGCGAGCTGGTGGGGCTCCAGTTCTTCCAACGGCCGCCCGAAATAAAACTGAGCGCCCAGCCCCATGCCGTGGATGGCACGCTTGCCGTCCTGGCCCAGGTACACCTCGTTGAGGTAGGCCTCAAGAATCTGCTCTTTGCTGTAATGCAGCTCTAGCAACACCGCCATCGGCATTTCCACCAGCTTGCGGGCCAGGGTGCGGTCCTGCGTGAGCCAGAAATTCTTTACCAGTTGCTGGGTCAGGGTGCTGCCGCCCTGCACCAGGCCGCCGGCTTTCACATTGGCCACCATGGCGCGGGCCAGCCCCCGTGGCGATACCCCGTGGTGCTCGTAGAAATCGCGATCCTCGGTGGCCAGCAACATCTGCACCAGCAACGGCGGCACCCGGTCCAGCGGTACAAACACCCGGTCCTCGGTGTGCCCCGGGTGGATGCTGCCGATTTGCAGCGGCTCCAGGCGCGCCAGTGAGTCGCCGTCGCTGCTCTGCAGGGCGCTGACGCGCCCGCCGCCGAGCGTGACGCGGATACGCTGGGCCGGCTCGCCGCCGTCGCTGTCGCGGAAACCACGGGTGTGGATCACCAGGGTATTGCCATCACTGGTGTAGCTGCCCGGCGTGGGCGCGCCACCGGCGCGCCGGTAACGCATCAGCTCAAGCATTTTGAGCATATCGTTGCGCGACAGCACCCGGCCGGGATACAGCTCCACCGGGCGCGCGTAGACGCGCGCCGGCAACTGCCAGACGTGGCTGTCGAACCGGTCTCGCACATAGGCGTCCAGATAAGCCAGCCCGGCGGCCGCCAGCACCAGCAGCACCACCGACACCTTGATAATGAACCGCCAGCTGAACCAGCGCCGTGCCCCGGAACGGGTGTTTCGCTTGTTTCCCGACTTCGCGGGGCGGCGCGCGGACCCTTTACGGGCGGACGCCGGCTTTTTCGCATTCTTCGCCATGGTCGCGAGTATAGTGAGACGGTGCCCGGGAGCCTACGCAAGAACACCCGGTTTTACACTGTTATCGGTAAAACCCGGTTTGGCATGGGGCGGCGCCGCCACCATAATGGCCTCTTTTGTTAACCGGCCCGGAGTCCGCATGGAAAAGAAATACCACGTTTACGCCCTCGGTAATGCCCTGGTGGATACCGAAGTGGAAGTAACCGATGAATTCCTGACCCGTCTGGACTTGAGCAAGGGTCTGATGACGCTCGTCGATGAGGCACGCCAACAGGAGCTGGTGGCGGCGCTGGCCAGCGAGGCCGAACCCCACAAGCACACCTGCGGCGGCTCCGCCTGCAACACCGTGGTGGCGGCACGCCACTTCGGTGGCCACGGTTACTACGCCTGCAAGGTGGCCGGCGACGACACCGGTGATTTTTTTGTACGCGATCTGCAGGCCGCCGGCGTCGACACCAACATGACCGGCGCCCGCGAAAACGGCGTGTCCGGCAAATGTCTGGTGATGATCACACCGGATGCGGAACGCACCATGCACACCTTTCTGGGCATCTCCCAGTCGGTGGGTGAATCGGAACTGGACGAGGACGCCATCGCCGCCTCCGAGTTCGTCTACCTGGAGGGCTATCTGGTCAGCTCCGACAGCGCCCGCGCCGCCGCGGTGCGCCTACGCCAGTTGGCGGAGAAGCACGGGGTGCGTACCTCGCTGACATTCTCCGATCCCGCGATGGTGCAGTTTTTCCGCGATGGCCTGGCGGAAATGCTCGGCGACGGCGTCGACCTGCTGTTCTGCAACGAAGCGGAAGCCCTCGGCTACACCAACACCGACAGCCCGCAGGCGGCGCTGGAGGCCCTCAAGCCCCTTTGCCGTGGCCTGGTGATGACACGCGGCGCGGAAGGCGCGCTGGTGTGGGACGGCGAGCAGGTCCACCAGATCGAAGCGCCGCCGGTCAAAGCCATCGACACCAACGGCGCCGGCGACCTGTTCGCTGGCGCTTACCTGTACGCGCTGACCCACGGCCACGGCCACGCCACCGCCGGCAAGCTGGCCGCCGCCGCCAGCGCCCGGCTGGTCACTGAATTCGGCCCGCGCCTCCCCGCCGAGGCGCATCTGGAAGTGCGCAAGCAGGTGCTGGGCAAGTAAGAGGCGAGAGGAAAGAACATGCAAGCAGTCTGCAAAGCCGAGGACATCGGCGAGGAAAGCGCCCGGGAATTCATGGTCGGCGAACAGTCGGTCATCGTGGTCAAGTTCGACGGCCAGTTCCATGCTTACCTGAACTGGTGTCCGCATCTGGGCATTGAATTGAACTTCATGCCCGATCAGTTCATGGACGACGACGGCCGCTTTCTGGTGTGCGCCAACCACGGCGCCCTGTTTGAGCCGGAAAACGGCGCCTGCCTGTCCGGCCCCTGCAGCGGCGACAGCCTTACGGCGGTACCGCTGGATGTCCGCGACGGGGAAATCTGGGTGGGCAACGCCGAAGCCACCGCTTAACCGAGCACTCGTAATGACCGACCAGGAAGGCTCCACCCATCCGTTCGACGCCCTCACCCCGGACGTGATTCTTGACGCCGTGGACAGCGCCGGCTTTGTCACCGACGGCCGCTTGATGGGGCT
>JBFJUC010000168.1:0-5951 GCA_041624875.1 Alcanivorax sp. | reverse complement strand
CCGCCGAAAATGCGAGGTCCGACGATATTGCGGCTCTCTCCCTGGAACAGGTCGTGGTCCAGTTCGGTGAGGTCCAGCAGGGCGAGGAGGTCGGAAAGATCGGTGTCCATGGGGCATCCTTTTGTTTCAACCGCACGGGTTCAGCCGTGTGTTTTTCGAATAATGGAAGTCAATTTTAAAAAGCATAAGTTGGCCTTAGACGCGCCGTTTTGCAAGCGCGCAACGGCCTCGTGGCATCCTCCTCGGTCCTTGCGCCGGCTTTAAGGTTGCGTTAAGCCGGGCTTCAGGGAGAATTAAGGTAGCCGGCGTAGAGTGACTCCCGTACCCAACGCAATGAGGACAAAGGAGAGACTCATGAACGCCATTAACAAAACGTTGCTCGCCACCCTGATCGGCTTCGCCGCTACCACAACCCTGGTGCACGCCGATGATGTGGGGCCGGACCGGGCGATGAAAATGGTCCAGGACGGCAAGATCCTGTCGTTTGAAAAGCTCAATGAAGCGGCTCTGGCTAAGCATCCCGAGGCCACCGTGGAAGACACCGAGCTGGAAGACGAATACGGCCGGCTGATCTATCAGGTGGATCTGCGCGATGCCCAGGGCCAGGAATGGGAGCTGGAGCTGGACGCCAGCAACGGTGAAATCCTCCGCGAGGAGCGTGACGACTAATGCGTGTGTTACTCGGAGGGGCGGCCATGGTCGCCCTTTCCCTGGCTTGGGCGACCTCTGCCCTGGCGCTGGATGTGGATCAGGACGAGGCCCTGCGGCTGCGGCAAAGCGGGGAAGTATTGTCGTTCCAGGCGATCCTCCGCCAGGCGGATGAGCGCCATCCCGGCGCCCGCTTACTGGAAGCGGAGCTGGACGACGACGATGGCGAATTGATTTACGAGATCGAGTTGCTGACCGGCGACGGCGTGGTCCGCGAGCTGGAAATCGACGCCCGCACCGGGCGTGTTCTCGAAGACGAAGTGGACAACTGATGCGCCTGTTGCTGGTGGAGGACACCGTCGCTCTGGCCGACCAGTTGTTGCCGTTGTTGCGCGACCACGGCTACGCGGTGGACTGGCTGGCGGACGGGCGTGACGCCTTGGTGCGGGCCCACGATGACGATTTCGACCTGGTGATTCTGGACCTGGGGTTGCCCGGCCTGGACGGTCTCGAGGTGTTGCGGCGCTGGCGGGACCAGGGGCTGACCATGCCGGTGCTGATCCTCACCGCCCGGGACAGCTGGGCGGAGCGCGTCGACGGTCTGCGCGCCGGCGCCGACGATTACCTCGCCAAACCCTTCCACCCCGAGGAGCTGCTGCTGCGGGTGCAGGCGGTGCTGCGGCGCAGCCACGGCAGCGCCAATCAGAGCCGCCTGCGGGCGTGCGGGGTGGAGCTGGATGAAGAACGTCAAAGCGCCTGTCTGGACCAGCAGGACATCGAGCTGACCGGCGCGGAATTCCGCATGCTGCGTTATTTCATGCTCAACCCGGGCAGATTGCTGTCCAAGATCGCGCTCAGCGAGCATCTCTACGACGGCGAAAGCGAGCGCGATTCCAACGTGGTGGAAGTGCACATCAACCGGCTGCGCCGTAAGCTCGGCGGCGAGGTGATCCAGACCCGGCGTGGCCAGGGCTATGTGTTCACGGGGCGCGACTGAATGCGTTCCATCGGCGTCCGCCTGGGCGTGAGCCTGTTCGTCAGCCTGCTGCTGGCCGGTGTGCTGGTGGGCCAGGCGGCGCTTTGGTGGCTGGAAAGGGAGCAGCGCCAGATCACCGCCGGGCAACTGCGCGACGAGGCCGCCAGCGTGCTGGCCGCCATGGTCTCCGGCCCGGATGGGCTGGTGATGGAACAGGACATGCTCGACCCGGCCTACCGGCGCCCGCTGTCCGGCCGCTATTTCGTGGTACTGATCGACGGCCAGCGCTGGCGCTCCCGTTCGCTGTGGGACGCGCGCTTGCCGCTGCCCGATAACCCGGGCATGGACACCGAGCTGCTGCCCGGCCCGGGCGACCAGAGCCTGCTGCGCTACCGGGCCCGTTTCCGGCGCGACGGCCAGGACCTCACCGTGGTGGTGGCCCAGGACTATGCCCCGCAACAGGCCAATTTCCGTGACGCCAGAGCCGCGGCCCTATTGGCCTGGGTGGTGGTGTTGGCGGCCCTGGGGCTGGTCCAGCAATGGCTGATCCGCCGCGGCCTCAAGCCGCTCAACGGGGCGCGGCGGCAAATCGAACAACTGCGCGGTGGGCAGCGCGCGGAGTTGGATCAGGACGTGGCCCGCGAGCTGCTTCCGCTGGTCACCGAGATTAACCGTCTGCAGCGGCATATGGAGCAGCAGCTGGACCGCTCCCGGCACGCCCTCGGTGATCTGGGGCACGCTCTGAAAACACCGCTGGCGGTGCTGCGCAACCGCTGTGACGGCGAGTTGCGCGAGCGGGCCCCGGAGCTGCACGCCTTGCTGATGGCGCAACTGGACCACATCGAGGCGAACGTGCGCCGCGCCCTGGGCCGCGCCCGCGTCGCCGCCGGCGCCACCGCCGCCTCCCGCTTCGAGCCGGGCCAGGACCTGGACGCGCTGGCCGATACCTTGCGCCGTGCCCACCGCAAGCCGCTCAATCTGGTGGTGCACGGCGCCGGGCTGCCGCCCCAGGCGGTGGAACGCGGCGACATGTTGGAGCTGCTCGGCAACCTGCTCGACAACGCCTGCAAATGGGCCGCCGGCGAAGTGCGGCTGTCACTCGAACGTGACGGCGGCCTGTTGAGGGTCACTGTGGACGACGACGGGCCCGGGATCCCGGCATCACGCCGCGAGCAGGTGTTGCAGCGTGGCCGCCGCCTGGACGAGCGGGTCGCCGGCGACGGTCTGGGCCTGGCCATCGTCAGCGATACGGTGGCCGCCTACGGCGGCACCCTTACCCTTACCGACAGCCCGCTGGGCGGCCTCAGGGTGATCCTCTCGCTGCCCTTGCCGGACTGAATCGGGGAACTTTCCGCTCGCCCCGGTCTCCACCCCCTGAACGGCAATAACAACAGGAGAAGGGATCATGCGCGTGTTCACATCCTTGCTGGCGCTGTTCGCGCTGGCCCTCGGCGGGCAGGCGGTGGCGGACAAGCCCGCCTTCGATGCCCGCCTCAGCGGCTTCGACTACCCCTATCCGGTGCACACCCTGGCGCTGGACAGCCAGCGGCAGACGCTGGAAATGGCCTATATGGACGTGCGCCCGGAGAACGCCAACGGCGACACCGTGCTGCTGCTGCACGGCAAGAATTTTTCCGGGGCGTACTGGCAAACCACCATCGAGCGGCTTATCGAGGAAGGCTACCGCGTGGTGGTGCCGGATCAGATCGGCTTCGGTAAATCCAGCAAGCCGGAACATTTCCAATATTCGTTCCAGACCCTGGCCGACCACACCCGGACGCTGCTCGACGCGTTGGAAGTCGATGAGGTGACCGTGGTAGGGCACTCCATGGGCGGTATGCTGGCGACCCGCTTCGTGCTGATGTTCCCCGAGCGCAGCGACAGCCTGGTGCTGGTCAACCCGATCGGCCTGGAAGATTGGCGCCAGGACGTGCCCTGGCAATCCGTGGATGCGTGGTACCAGGGTGAACTGAAAAAGACGCCGGAAGCGGTTAAGACGTACATGACCAAAGCCTACTTCGACGGCCAGTGGAAAGAGCGCTATCAGCCGCTGCTCACCCTCCAGCAGGGCTGGCTGCGCGGCCCCGACTACCCGCGCATCGCGTGGAACTCGGCACGGCACTACGACATGATCTTCAACCAGCCGGTGGTCTACGAATTCCCCGACATCAAAGTGCCCACGCTACTGATCATCGGCACCCGGGACCGCACCGCCGTGGGCCGAAATCGCGCCCCGGAGGGCGTGCGCGACCAGCTCGGCCGCTACGATCAGCTTGGCGCCCGCACCGCCAAGGCGATCCCCGACGCCAAACTGGTGGAACTCGAAGGCATCGGCCACGTCCCGCAGTACGAGGCCTACGACGACTACATCGAAGCCCTCACCGACTTCCTGGAGTAGGCCGCACGGCGGCGAGCATCAGCGCTACCGCCTGGTCGCTGACCGCCTCCATGTCCTGGCGGTCCACATAGATACCGTCCAGCAACAGCCGGCACAGGCCGTGCAGGGTCGCCCAGCTCGCTTGGGCCACCCGTAACGGGTCGGCGCCGCCGGGCAGGGTGGTGGCGCGCAGGCCGTCCGCTTCGAGCTTATCCACGTAGCGACGAAAGCAGCCGTGCGCCACCCGCGTCAGTGACTCGGTGGGCCGCCCGGTTTTCCACAGCGTGCGACCGAACATCAATTCGTATTGCTCCGGGTCGTCACAGGCGAAACGCAAGTAGCCGCGCACGAAGCGGCGCAGCCCAGGCTCAGGGTCGTCCGCCTGGAACGCCGCCTCCTCCATCAGCCGGTCGAGCCGGTGGAAGCCGTCCTCGGCGAGCGCACAGAGCAGGGCGTTCTTATCCGCGAAGTGGTGGTAGGGCGCGGTACGCGACACCCCGGCACGCTCCGCCAGACGTCGCAGGGAGAGGCCTTCCACGCCCTGCTCGCGCAGCAGAACGGCCGCCTCTCGCAGTAAGGCGGCGTGCAGGTCTCCGTGGTGGTAGCGGCCCGGTTGCGTCATGGTGGTTGCCTGTCTCGCGGCGTTACGGATGCTATCTTGACAGCGTCAACATAGCATCCTATCTTGACGGCGTCCAGATTGCAGCCAGGCGGCCACGACACATCGTGTTGCGCGGCCCGCCCAGCCCACACAGGAGAACATCATGGCGGCCAACGGTTATTCCCACCTGCTTTCCCCCCTGGATCTGGGGCACACCCAGCTCAAGAACCGGGTGATCATGGGGTCCATGCACACTGGGCTGGAAGACCGTTTCTGGCACTACCCGAAACTGGCCGCCTATTTCGCGGAGCGGGCGCGGGGCGGGGTGGCACTGTCCGTGACCGGCGGCATCAACCCCAACCGCCACGGCTGGTTTTACCCGTTGTCGGGCACCTTCAACAGCAAGCTGGATATACGCAACCATCGCAAGATCACCGACGCGGTGCACCGCGAGGGTGGCAAGATCGCGCTGCAGGTGCTGCACGCTGGCCGCTACAGCTACCATCCGTTCTCTCGCTCCGCATCGGCGATCAAGAGCCCGATCAACCCGTTCAAGCCCAAGGCCATGAGTACCCGTGAGGTCCGTTCCACGGTGCAAGACTTCGCGCGCACCGCCGAGCTGGCCAAACAGGCCGGTTACGACGGCGTCGAGATCATGGGCTCCGAAGGCTATCTGGTGAATCAGTTCACCGCGCCGCGCACCAACAAGCGCACCGACGAGTACGGCGGCAGCGCCGAGAACCGCCGCCGCTTTCCAGTGGAGATCGTTGAGGAAACCCGCCGCCGTTGCGGGGAGGATTTCATCATCATGTACCGCCTGTCGGTGATTGACCTGGTGCCCGACGGCAGCACCCGCGAAGAGGTACTGGACCTTGCCCGCGCCATCGAAAAAGCCGGCGCCAGCCTGATCAACAGCGGTATCGGCTGGCACGAAGCGCGGGTGCCCACTATCGTTACCTCGGTGCCCCGGGCGGCGTTCGCGGAAGTCACCCGCCAGGTGAAGAACGTGGTGTCGATTCCGGTGGTGGCCTCCAACCGGATCAACGATCCGGACACCGCCGAGCGGATCATCGCCAGCGGCCAGGCGGACGCGGTGTCCATGGCCCGGCCGTTGCTGGCGGACTCGGAATTCGTCAACAAGGCCGCCGAAGGCCGTGCCGACGAGATCAACACCTGCATCGCCTGCAACCAGGCCTGCCTGGATCACACCTTCGAGCTCAAGCGCGCCTCCTGTTTGGTGAATCCGCGTGCCTGTCACGAAACCGAGCTGGTTTACCTGCGCACCGCCGCGCCGAAAAAAGTGGCGGTGGTGGGTGCCGGCCCGGCCGGGCTGGCCTGTGCCACGGTGG
>JBFJUC010000167.1:0-5971 GCA_041624875.1 Alcanivorax sp. | reverse complement strand
GTTTATTCTTCTTCTTTTCTTGTTCTTATTATGAGCCTTAACGCCGTTGTTGTTTTCCTTATGTGGCGTGGGATTCATAGTGCATGGATGGTTTTTCCATTGCAACAAGTTGTTAAATCGTTATAAATCAACAACTTATAAAAAAATGAAGAAATGTGAACAGTTATAAGCTCCGGCGCGGTAGCACACCTGTTACCGTCCTGTGTAGTAAGGTAACACTTCTGGGGTAACACCCCTTCCGGCCCCTTTCCGCCCCCACGAAAATCGCAAAGGCAAGCACTGAAATTCACCGGCGGGTGCTTTTGCGCCGCGGAATGCCCAGCCGTTGCCGGCGTTCCCACAGGCTTTTCCGGCTGATCCCCAGTTTCTGGGCCAGCTCGGTCTCGGTCATGCTGTCCTGGTTTTCCAGTACGAAGCGGGTGAAGTAATCCTCCAGGGACAGATCCTCGGACGGATCCAGGCTGGCCCGGCTGACCCGCTGCGGGGTCCGGTTGGGGTTCAGGCCCAGCTGCGCGGGGCCGATGCCGTCTTCCTCGGTGAGAATCACCGCCCGCTCAATCACGTTTTCCAGCTCCCGCACGTTACCGGGCCAACTGTAGGCGCGCATGGCGGCGAGGGCCGCCTCGGTGAAGTGCAGTGCACCCCGGCTGAGTTTTTCGCAACTGCGGGTGAGCAGGGTGGCGGCCAGTTGCTCGATGTCGTCCTCGCGCTCGCGCAGTGGCGGTAACTCCAGTTCCATAACGTTCAGGCGGTAGTAGAGGTCCTCGCGGAAACGGCCATCGGTGACACGGGCCGGCAAATCCATTTGGCTGCTGGCGATCACGCGCACGTCCACCCGGCGTGGCGACAGTGACCCCTGGCGGTGGATTTCGCCCTGTTCCAGCAGCGTCAGCAGCCGGCTTTGCGCTTCGTTGGACAGCTCGCCGACTTCGTCCAGAAAGAAGGTGCCCCCGTCGGCGTTTTCGATGCGGCCGGGCTGGTTGTCACTGCCAAACAGCTCTTCCAGTTGCAGGGTCTTGGGCAGGGCGGCGCAATGCACCGTCACCAGCGGTGCGGCGGCGCGGTCGCTGTGTTCGTGCAGAGCACGGGCGGTGAGCTCCTTTCCGGTGCCGGCTTCGCCGAGGATCAGCACCGGAGTATCGGTGGGCCCGACCCGGCTGATGCGGTGCTTGAGCTCGCGCATCGGCTCGCAGTCGCCGATCATCGAGTGCACCGGGTAGGTGCGCTCCATGTCCTGGCGCAGCGCTTGATTGCCCCGGTTGATGCGACCTTCCTTCAAGACCCGCTGCACCGACATCAGCATTTCATCGTGATCGAAGGGCTTGGGAATATAATCCACCGCTCCTTCGCGCATGGCGTCCACCGCCGAGCGCAGGCTGGCGTAGCTGGTCATGATCAGCACCGGCACCGGGGCCGCCAGTTCGATCAACGCCGTGCCCGGCTCGCCCGGCAGGCGCAGGTCGCTGATGATCAGGTCGCACTGGGTGAGACCGTTCTCGTGGGCCTGTTCCACGGATTCCGCCTCAGCCACGGAGTGATCGTGTCGTTCCAGTAGTTTGCGCAGGGCGCCGCGAATCACCGGCTCGTCTTCAACGATCAGGATGTGGCTCATGGTGCCGTTCCTTTTTTAATGCGTGCTCAAGGCGCCGGCGGTGAAGCGCGGCAGCTCGATGATAAAGCGGGTCCCACGGTCGCCGTCGATAGGGCTTTCCACCCAGACCGTGCCCTGGTGGTCCTCGATAATACTGTAAACCAGCGCCAGGCCCAGCCCTGTCCCTCGGCCGGGGGGCTTGCTGGTAACAAAAGGCTCGAACAGGGCGGCGCGCAATTCTTCGGGAACGCCGTGGCCATGGTCTTCGACCTGGACCCGCACCTTGTCGCCGTGGTCCTCACTGGCGACACGGATCGCCTCGTCCGGGTCGCTGGCGTCCGCCGCGTTGCCGAGCAGGTTGACGAACACCTGCAACAGACGCTGTGGGTCGCCGACCACTTCCAGATCCGGCGCGCAGTGGTTTTCAAACCGCTGAGTCCGATGGTCCGGGTCGAGCAGCAGCAGGGCAATGGCCTCGGCGGCGGCGGCGGCCACGTTCACCGGGCCCTGGACGGTGTCGCGCACGCCGCCGGAGTGGCTGAACGTGACCAGGGACTCGACGATGCGGGTGATGCGGCGGGTCTGCTCCATGATCTGACTGGCGCTGAGACTCTGTTCGTCGCGGTCGCATTCGCCGTCCAGATTCTGCGCCAGGCAGGCAATGGCGGTCACCGGGTTACCGATCTCATGGGCCACGCCGGCGGCCAGCCGGCCGATGGACGCCAGGCGCTCGTTGTGGGCCAGGTGGGATTCCATTTGCCGCAGTTCGGTGATGTCCTCCAGCACCAGTACCAGGCCGCCGGCCTGCTCGCTGGGGCCGGGGCTTTGAATCAGCGATTTGTGCAGGCTGAGCCAGCGGGACTGGCCGTCCACCTCGAGATGGCGCTGCGGTTCGTGCATCGCCTCGCCACGCCCGAATTCCGACAGTAGATCGCCCCAGGGCGCGGGCAGGTGCGCCAGCCTCGACCCGATGGTGTGCTCGGCGTCGATGCCGGTGAGGTGTTCCACTGCCCGGTTCCAGCCGATGATCTCGCCGTCGCCGCCCAGGGAAATCACGCCCATGGGCAGTTCCAGCAGGGTCTGGCGGTGGAAGCGGCGCAGGCTGTCCAGTTCCGCGGCCAGGCCGGAAAGACGGTCGCGGTACTGTTCCAGGCGCGATTCGATGAACTGGATGTCCTCGCTGGATTCGCCGTCCTGGGGTTTGTAGGGCAAGTTGTCGTCCATCAACTGGTGGGCCACGGACGGCCCCAGCAACCCGGACAGGTTGGTCTCCAGCTGGTCGCGCAGCCGCCGCAAGGCATAGGGGCGTGTTTCGTCGGCGCGCAGCTGCAGGTCGCCGAGGGCCATGTCCACTTCCCGGACGGCGGTGCCGGGGCCCAGCGGGCCGCTCAGGGCGGTGACGAATTCGTCCACGGTCTGGGCGCTCAGATCCCACCGATAGGGGCGCCGCAGGCTGTCCACCGCGCAGGCTTCGGCGGCGGTGCGCTCGGCCCGGGACATCGGCGTGACGATGGAGACAATCGCGTACACCACAGCGTTGAGAACCATCGACACGATGGCGACCTGATTCCAGTGGTCCATGCCTTCGGCGCCGCGCAGGCCGAACATCTCGACCAGGTGTTGCGCATGCCACTCCGGGTAAACCATGGGCAGCAACAGCGCCGCCAGCCATACCGCGAAGCCGGCGCACAGGCCGGCGAACAGACCGTTGCGGTTGCCGGAGGGCCAGAACAGGGTGCCGATCAGGCCGGGGACGAACTGCAGCGCCGCCACGAAGGACAGCACGCCCAGTTCCACCGCCGAATGATTGGGCCCGGCCAGGCGGTAGAATACATACGCCAGGGCGAGGATCGCGGCGATCAGTACGCGCCGGGTCCAGAGCAGGTTCCGGTACAGATCCTGGGCGGAATTGAGCGGGCTGGCGGGCAGGATCAGATGGTTCAAGCACATGCCCGACAGCGACAAAATGGCGACGATCAGCATGCCGCTGGCGCCGGCCAGACCGGCCAGATAGCCCAACACCGCGCCGCCACCGCCATTGGCCAGACCCACGCCCAGGGTGAAGTAGTCCGGCGAGGTGGTGGCATTGCTGGCAAGCGCCGCCCACAAAATGATCGGTACGCAAAGCGCCATCACCAGGAACAGCAGTGGCAGCCCCCAGCTCGCCGACACCAGCGCCCGCGGGTTGAGGTTTTCCGTGAAGGCCATGTGGAACATGTGCGGCATCACCACGGCGGACACGAAGAAGGCCATGATCAGGCTGTGCCAGGTATTGTCCTGCAGCGGCGCGTACAGACGCGACAGCATCTCCGGGTGCTGATCCAGCCATAGGCCCAGGCCGCTGGGGCCGTCGAACACGCCGAACAGGCCGATCAACGCCACCGCCGCGAACGCCGCCACCTTGATCAGTGATTCGGTGGCGATGGCTACCACCAGCCCCTCGTGGCGTTCGCGGGCGGTGGCATGGCGGGCCCCGAACAGAATCGCGAACAGGGTGATCAGCAGGCAGAACCAGAACGCCACCCAGGCCGGGTCCGGCTCGCCGGTGAGAATCTGGATCGATTCCGCCACCGCCTTAATCTGCATCGACAGCAGCGGCAGCATGCCCACCACCATCATCACGGTGGTCAGCGCGCCGGCCAGACGGCTGCGGTACCGGAACGCGAACAGATCGGCCAGGGAGCTGAGTTGATAGGTAGTGGTTAGCCGCAGTATCGGCGCCAGCAGTATCGGTGCCAGCAGGAACACACCGGAGATGCCCAGGAAGTAGGCGAGAAAGTTGTAGCCGTAGGCATGGGCGTAGCCCACGGAACCGTAGATCGCCCAGGCACTGGCGTAGACGCCCAGGGAAAAGACATAGACCGCCGGGTGGCGGACCAGGCGTGCCGGAATCCAGCCCTTCTCGGTGATCCACGCCACCAGGAACAGAAACAGCAGGTAGGCGCCGGCGATCAGTATCAGATCGCTGACACTATAGGCCATCGACATCCCGACTCCTGGCGATCCAATAGCTCAATGCGATCAGCCCCAGCCAAACCAGATAGGGGCGGTACCAGGCGCGGCCGCCCTCGCTCCACCAGTCGATCAGGGACGGTGACAACAGATAGGTGCCGAGAATGAAAATGATCAGCAGCCGGTCGGTGTACATGGTCGCTTCCTAAATCGAGGGCGGCGGCAGTCTGCGCCCGCCGGGCTGATGGGCCGGCGTCCAGCTCGCCCGGGCCCAGGCCAGTTGCTCGGCGACGCCGGCGCCGCGCAGAGTCGGCGGTGGTGTCAGCCCCACATAGCCGAGCGCCAGGAACAGGAAGGCGCCGGGCCGGTCACTGTCGAGCGCGGCGGCGCCAGCGGACTTGCTCATCTTGCCCCCGGCCGGATCCATCACCACGGGCAGATGAGCGTAGCACGGCGTGGCCTTGCCCAGGCACTCCAGCACCCACCGCTGGCGCAGGGTCGAAGCCAGCAGGTCGCTGCCGCGCACCACGTCGGTGATGCCCATTTCCGCATCGTCCAGCGCGCACGCCAACTGATAGCCGAACAAGCCGTCCCGGCGACGTATCACGAAGGCGCCGCCCTCCAGGGCCAGATCGGCGCGCACCCGGCCTTGCAGCCGGTCGTCAAGCCAGCGCGGCGCGTCGGGTACCGCCAGGCGCACCGCGCGGTCCGGCCCCGGCGGCTGAGCCACGGCGGGTCCCGGGTGGATGTGATCCAGGGCTTTCAACTGTTTGCGCGAAAGAGAGCAATAAAACGCCTTGCCCTCGGCGACCAGGGTGTCGACGGCGCGCTGATAAAGGTCGGAACGCCGGCTCTGGTAGACGGTGTCGCCGTCCCAGTGCAATTGGAAAGCCGCCAGTTGCCGCAGAATGGTATCCACCGCCCCTGGTTGCTGGCGGGGCGGGTCCAGATCGTCGATACGCAGCAGCCACTGGCCACCGTGGTAGCGGGCATCCAGCCAGCCGGCCAGTGCCGTTACCAGCGAGCCGAAATGCAGCGGCCCTGAAGGCGTGGGGGCGAAGCGTCCCCGGTACGGCCGGTTCACCCGGCCAGCTGTTTTTCCTTGATTTCCGCAAGTTCCTTGCAGTCGATGCAAAGCTCGGCGGTGGGGCGGGCTTCCAGACGGCGGATGCCGATTTCGATACCGCAGGCATCACAGAAGCCGTAATCGTCCTTGTCGATCTGATCGAGCGCCTTTTCGATCTTCTTGAGAAGTTTACGCTCGCGGTCGCGGGTGCGCAGTTCCAGAGCGAATTCTTCTTCCTGGGTGGCGCGGTCTGCCGGGTCCGGCAGGTTGGCCACTTCGTCCTGGAGGTGGTGCATGGTGCGGTCGGCTTCTTCCATCAGTTCCTGGCGCCAGGCCAGCAGAATCTGACGGAAATGGGCGCG
>JBFJUC010000166.1:0-6072 GCA_041624875.1 Alcanivorax sp. | reverse complement strand
TGCAATAAACCGGGTGGACGCCAATGGCACAAGACGATCTGCTATCCCAGGAAGAAATCGATGCGCTGCTCAACGGGCCCGGCGGTGACGACGAGTCGCCGGCCAGCAAAGAGCCGCGCATGCGGCCCTATGACCCCGCGTCCCAGCATCGGGTTATTCGCGAGCGCCTGCACAGCCTGGACATTATCAACGAACGTTTCGCGCGCCATTTCCGGGTCAGCCTGTTCAACCTGATCCGGCGCAGTGCGGACATCACCGTGGACTCGGTGCGTTACCAGAGCTTCAAGGATTTCGCCCGCAATCTGCCGGTGCCCACCAACCTCAACCTGATCGCCATGAAGCCGCTGCGCGGCACCGGGCTGGTGGTGTTCCCGCCCAGCCTGGTGTTCATGGTGGTGGACAACCTGTTCGGTGGTGACGGCCGCTTCGTCACCAAGTCCGAGGGGCGCGAATTCACCAACACCGAGCAGCGCATTATTCAACGCCTGCTCAAGCTTGCCATCGACGCCTACCAGGACGCCTGGAAGTCGGTGTACTCCCTGGAAATCAGCTATCTGCGTTCCGAGATCCAGGCCAAATTCGCCAACATCACCAACTCGCCCAACGAGATCATCGTTAACACCACTTTCCATCTGGAAGTGGGCAACCTGGCCAGCGACTTCCAGGTGTGCATGCCCTATTCGATGATCGAGCCGCTGCGCGAGCAGCTCAATAACCCGATAGCCGATGGCCGTGACGCCGGCGACCAGGCGTTCAGCCATCGCATGGCGGGGGAAATCCGCCGCTCGGAGGTGGAGCTGGTGGCCGAATTCGTCAATCTGCCCAGCCGCATCTCCCAGGTAATGAGCCTCAAGCAGGGCGATGTGCTGCCCATCGAGCTGCCCGACACCGTCACCGCGCGGGTGGACGGCGTGCCGGTACTGGAATGCGATTACGGCAGCCGCGACGAACAACGGGCGCTGCGCGTACAGCGCGTCATCGACCACGCCAACGCCCATGCGGCGTCGGTACCGAGGAAGCCGAGCAATGACTGATCCCAACAAACCCGATCAAAACGCCAGCGACGACGACTGGGAAAAGGCCATGGCCGAACAACAAAGCGACGACGCCGGCGGTGGCGACGACGCCGACCCCTGGGCGGAAGCCCTGGCCGAACAGGAGGCCGCGGAAGGCGAACCGGACACCACCGCGGCGGCCGGCGGCAATGCCGGCGACCAGGTGTTCAAGCCGTTCGACGCCGGCAGCGGTGGTGGCGGCGACGCCCGCGACCTGGAAATGATCATGGACATCCCGGTCAAGCTGAGCGTGGAACTGGGGCGCACCCGCATCACCATCAAGCAACTGCTGGAACTGGCGCAGGGCTCGGTGGTGGAGCTCGATGGCCTGGCCGGCGAGCCCATGGATATTCTGATCAACGGCTATCTGATCGCCCAGGGCGAAGTGGTGGTGGTGGAAGACAAATACGGCATCCGTATCACCGAGATCATCACCCCCTCCGAGCGGGTCCAGAAGCTTAACCGATGAGCACGGAGACCCAGGCAAAAGCCGGTATCGAAGCCGTGCAAGCGGGCGGCGACGCCATGCTGGGCATGGCCGCGTTCGGCAAGACCGCCCTGGTGCTGGCCGTAATGGTCGGCCTGATCGTACTGTGCGGCTGGCTGCTCAAGCGCTTCGGGCCCGGCCAGCTGGGTGGCGCCGGTCAAACCCTGAACGTGGTCGCCAGCCGCGCCGTGGGCGCCAAGGAACGGGTGGTGGTGGTCGAGCTGGAAGACACCTGGCTGGTGCTCGGCGTCGGTGGCGGCCAGGTCACCAAGCTGCATGAACGGCCGGCGCCGCAACGGAGCGCGGACACCAAGACGGCCCCCGTCCACCAGGGGGTCAACCCGCAAGACAGCTTCGCGCGCCGTTTCGCCCAGGCGCTCAAGAACAACGTGCGTGGCGGCCCGGAGAAGCCGCAATGAGGTGGGCCCTGCCGGCCGGCGCCACGCGCCGCGCCCTGCCCTGGTTGCTGCTGGCGCTTATTGTCGCCCTGCCCGATCTCGCCTGGGGCCAGGCGACGATCCCGGGCATCACCAGCGAACCCACCGCCGGTGGCGGCCAGCAGTGGTCGATCAAACTGCAGACCCTGCTGCTGCTCAGCAGCCTGGCGTTCCTGCCCGCCGTGCTGCTGATGATGACCTGCTTCACCCGCATCATCATCGTGCTCAGCCTGCTGCGCACCGCCATGGGCACGCAATCGGCGCCGCCCAACCAGGTGCTGCTGGGCCTGACGCTGTTTCTTACTTTCTTCGTCATGTCGCCGGTGTTCAACAAGGTCTACGACCAGGCCTGGGTGCCGCTGGAGCAGGAACAGATCGAATTCCCCGAGTTCGTGGAGCGCGGCGCCCAGCCGTTCCGGGAGTTCATGCTGGCGCAAACCCGCGAGCCCGACATCGCCCTGTTCGCCCGGCTCGCCGAGGTGGGCCCCATGGCGGGGCCGGAGGATCTCCCCTTCCGGGTGCTGCTGCCGGCGTTCGTGACCAGCGAATTGAAGACCGCGTTTCAGATCGGCTTCACCATTTTCATTCCGTTTTTGATCATTGACCTGGTCGTCGCCAGCGTGCTGATGGCACTGGGCATGATGATGGTGCCGCCGGCGACCATCTCGCTGCCGTTCAAACTGATGCTGTTCGTACTCGTTGACGGCTGGCAGCTGATTATCGGATCCCTGGCGGAGAGCTTTTTCGTATGACACCCGAAACGGTTATGTCGATTGCCTACCAGGCGATGATGGTCACCCTCTACCTGGGCGCGCCGTTGCTGATCACCGCGCTGCTGATCGGCCTGCTGGTGAGCCTGTTCCAGGCCGCCACCCAGATTAACGAGATGACGCTGTCGTTTATTCCCAAAATTCTCGGCGTGTTCGCGGTGCTGATCATCGCCGGCCCCTGGCTGCTCTCCCTGATTACTGATTTCACCCGCACCCTGTTCCAGAACATTCCGTTCCTGGTCTCCTGAGCCCACGCCATGGTCGATGTGTCCTTTGACCAACTGCACGCCTGGCTCACCGCCTTTCTGTGGCCGTTCATGCGCTTCTCCGGGTTCTTCCTGGCGGCGCCGCTGCTTGGCCACAGCGCCGTACCCAACCGGGTCAAGATCGGTCTGGCCGCCCTGCTGTGCGTGGTGGTGGCGCCGGGCCTGCCGCCCCTGCCGGCGGCACCGGTATGGTCCTGGACGGGCCTGGGCATCGTGGTGGAGCAAACACTGATCGGCATCGCCATGGGGCTGGCGGTGCGGGTAATGCTGACCGTGGTGCAGGCGGCGGGGGAATTCATCGGCTTGCAGATGGGGCTGGCGTTCGCCACCTTCGTGAGCCCGGACGGCGCCAACACCATGATCCTGTCGCGGCTGTTCTACATGATCACACTGCTGATGTTCCTGGCGGTAAACGGCCATCTGATCGTGATCGACACCCTGGCCACCAGTTTCCAGACCCTGCCGGTGGGCACCAGCGGGCTTAACCCCGGCGGCTTCGAAATGCTGGTGCGCTACGGCGGCACCATTTTCGTGTCCGGTCTGCTGCTGGCGCTGCCGCTGGTGGCGGCGCTGCTGATCGTCAACCTGTCGCTGGGCATCCTTAACCGTTCGGCGCCGCAGCTCACCGTATTTTCGGTGGGCTTCCCCACCTCCCTCACCCTGGGCCTGTTCCTGCTGCTGGTGCTGATGACCGACTTCGGCCGCTTCCTGCAAGGCCTGTTCACCGAAGGGCTGCAGTTCCTCAGCCAGCTGGTCGAGGCGCTCGCACCTCTCTCCTGACGGTGGTGGATCCGCACTTGTGCGAGCGGGCCTTGCCCGCGAAAGGGTGGCCTTCAGCCACCCGGCAGGATTCCAGAGACGCTGTTGGTGCCTTGTTAGAAAGGCCTCTGGTATCCCGCCGGCAAGCTTTGCTTGCCTTTCGCGGGCGGGGCCCGCTCCCACAGTCCGCTGCTACAAAGTTACATGCGGTCGAAAAGGCTCATGCCCTTGATATCGACGAACGCTTTCTGGGCCGCCTGCAGGCTGACCTGGCGCAGGCTGTACTGGGACACCACTTCCGCGAAGTTGGCGGGATCGCTCAGGTCACCGATCAGGTTGGAATAGGTCTCGGTGTAGTTGAGCTGCCGGTTGCCGGCCACGCCGTCCACCACGTTCAGTTCGTTCAGGCGCGAGCCCACCGAGGCACGCACGGTGAGCACGTTATCCAGGCTGTTGTCGAACTCGCGCATGGCGGTGTTGATGGTGTTGGCACGGGCCGCTTTGTCGGCGTCACTGACCGCGGGCTGATCAAGCACCGCCAACGCTTTCTCGAAGGTTTTGAACAAATCGGTATTCATATTCTCCGCTTTGCCCATCTCCAGGCGGTCGCCGTCGGCGGGCTCCCCCTTGAGCGTAATCGACAGGCCGCCCACTTCCACCGCCTGCCCGGCTTCATAGGCCTGCGCCGGGCCGCCGTCCACCGAATAGGTGGTGGTGCCGCCGGTAACGTCGAATTCAATCTGAAAGCTGTTGCCGAAATCCGGATCGCTTTCGTCAATGATCTGCGGCCCCTTGAACGTCAGGCTGCCGCTGTTACCGGCGTCCGCCTCCGCCACGTAGCCGGCGCTGGAATGCACGCTTTGGAAAATGGTCTGGCCGTTGTCGGCCACCGGCATCAGCCGGGAGGCATCAATGCGCTGCTCGCGGATATTGGTATCGCCGACATAGCTGACGCTGCCGTCGGCGGCGCGCACGAAGGGCTCGCTGGCGTCCTGATAGCCGCCGAACAAATGCCGGCCGTTGCCGTTGGTGGCGTTGGCCTGACCGATCACGGTTTCGTACACGCCGCGCAGATCGCTGGCCACCGAGGCCCGGTCCGCGTCACTGAGGGTGTCGCTGGCGGCCTGGATCATCAGCGTCTTGGCGCTGGCGATGGCGTCGCTGACGCTGTTGAGCACGCTTTCTTCTTGGGACAGGGCGTTGCGCGCGCTGATCCGTGAGTCGGCATACTGTTCGGTGACCGACATGGACTGTGCCACCTGCACCGCCCGCGAGGCCGCCTGGGGATCGTCGGAGGGGTTGACCACCTTGCGTCCGGTGGCGATCTGCTGACCCACCCGCATGAACTCGCCCTGCTGTTGATTCAGCGAATTCATGCTTTGTTCATACATGGTGACGGTGCTGATACGCATGGTCTTTTCCTGTTAACGCAAGCCGAGAATGGCGTCCATGATGGTGGAGCCGGTCTGAATAACCTTGGCGTTGGCCTGATAAAATTGTTGATAACGGATCAGGTTGGCGGCTTCTTCATCCAGGTTGACGCCGGATTCGGACTGCTGCACCGCTTCCAGTTGCTCGGTCAGCCCCTGCTGGGCACTCAGGTTGGCCTGAACGATATTGGTCCGGTTACCGACATCGCCGACAATCGCCGCGTAGGCGCCGCTCAGCGTGGCCCCGCCCCCCACCAGGAGGCTGTCCTGCAAATCCTGCATGGCCAGGGCGTTCTGGTTGTCACCGCTGCCGCCGCCCTGGCCGGCGGCCAGTTGCGCGGGTTCACTGATGCGGTTTTCCAGACCACCGGCGGCCTGCCGCGTGGGCTGCACCTGGAAGCGATCACCGTTGGCCAGGGTGCCGGCGTCGCCGATGGTCACCACCACACCGCCCACGTTGAGCTGGTCGCTGCCGTCCAGGGTGGCGGTGAAACGCTCGCCGGTGTCGCGCCGGGTGATCTCGAATTCACCGGCGGCGGCGTCGGTGACCACCAGGTCGTAGTCACCGCTGGTGAGCTGGTCGATATCGCCGAACGCGGCATCAATGGTGGCCGTACCGGCGTTGTTCTCGTTGGAGAAGGCGCGCGGCTGGCCCACCGAGAACATGGCCTCGCCGGGATCACCGTTAAGGTCGAAACCGGCCTGGTGCTGCTCGTTAAAGGCAGAGGCCAGCGACACCGCCAGTTGACCGATCTGGTTCTGTGTCTTGTCCAGCGTCTCGGAACGGAACGTCAGCAAACCGCCCAGCGCCCCGCCGGTGATCGCGCCCTCGTTGAGCTCCACCTGATTACCCGCGGAGTCGTTGTAG
>JBFJUC010000165.1:0-6111 GCA_041624875.1 Alcanivorax sp. | reverse complement strand
TTGAACGGTCTCGGTGATCTGCTTTTGCATCAGATAACGAAAAGCACCGTCAATCACCGCGTAATCCAGTTCACTGATCTGATCGGACGGCTTGCCGGCAAGCGTGCCGGCCAGGCGCGTCACGGCGATGAGCATCGCCTCGACGTCTTGCACCACGCCCCGGAAGGCCGGGTCGAACAGCGCCTGGGCCCGAATGTCGTACCACAGACGGTGGGTGGCCGAGTCGTCAACGATGGACGCCGCCAATACCCCGGCAAACGCGTCGATGACCGCGGTCCGACCGCTGACGCCGTCCAGAGCAGCGCGTATCTTATGGGTGAAGGCCGATTTGTAGGCCGACACGCAATAGATAATAAGCTGCGTTTTATCTTCGAAATAGTAATGCAGCATGCCCAACGAAAGATCGGATTTCGCGGCGATGTCGCGCAGACTGGTGTTGGCGTAGCCCAGTTCCTGCAAAGCGCGCAGAGCGCTTTCCGCAATCAGTGCTTTCTTTTCGTCGCGTTTGCGCGCGTTACGCTTTGCTCGGTCTTGTAGCTTCACCGGCGCGGAGGAAGTCATAGGGCCTGCCTTTTACCATTAAACGGGGCGCGTCGGCGCCCCTTCTCCGCCGCGTACATTAGCCCAAAAGAGCATTAAGGAAAATCCGTGGCAAGCAAGCCCAGCCAGGCCGATACTGAAACCGGGTCAGCAACCGGCCCACCACATGCTGCCTGCGGTTGGTGATGAACCAGGGCGGCCGTGGCAACAGGGTCGGCGAACCGGACAGCGCGGAACGTGGAAAAGGCCGAAACGGCGCCTCCACCACGGTGCGCTCCACGGCGTCGAACATGAACGTGTTATGCACCGTACCGATGCCGCTCTGAGCGTCTTCCAGGGTATGGCCTGGGAACGCCCCCCAGGGGCAGACCGTGGCCAAAAATCCAAGCCCGGTCCAGGCATTAACGGCAATGGTGCCGTAACGCAGGTCGCCAATCAGCTCTTCGAAGCGCCGCCGGCCAATGGCGCGTAACGTCTTGGGGTGGATCAGGATGTTCGCGCCCAGAGTGCCACGCAGCTCATCGTTAGCGAACGCAATCGCGTTGCGTAAAAAAGCCTCGGCGTCCGTGCCGCTGATCTGGTGGGTGGACAGGGCCGGCGCGAAGATTTCATTGCTGCAGAACCAGTCGCACTCTTTCTCGTCGAGCTGGTTGATCAGCGCCGCCGGCGCGGCACCGCGATGCACCTCCGTAACACCGCCGGCATGCTCGCGAAACGTCTGCAGACGTCCCTCGGCGCCGGGATAATAGGCCTGGCGGTGAGATTGGCCCATCACCCTGCCCACTTCATCAAGCAGAGCTTTACCTTGATGCCAGCCCTCGGGCATCAATAGAACCTGACAGGCCACGCAGTTGAATCCGGAGTTGTGCAGTTTCTGAGTGGCGATGTGCTCGGCCTGAAAACGGATGTCCGCCTCGGACCAATCACCAGGCACCACGATGGTCGGACAGACCGCGCCCAGCTCCGACGTCACCGGTTTCGACAGACGCGGTGTGCCGGCCGCGCGGTTGGCGCGGCCGGCCTCGCCAGTACCCCAGACAATGGCATCATGGGTCGACTGCGCCCCGGTGATATGAATCTCCTCCACCAGCGCGTGGTCGGTCAGCCAGGCACCCAGCTCACCATCGCCTTTGACGATGCGCAGCGCGTCGCGACGTATTAACGGTCGCAGCGCGGCCTCCAAGTACTCAGCCAAATACTCGTTGACCGGATTCATTTTCAAAATCACCACCTGATGTTCCAAGAACAATTTCTGGAACACATCCAGCGGCGCGATGGCGGCAATGTTGCCGGCCCCCAGCACCAGCGCCACCTTGCCGTCACGCTGCGCGGCCGGCTCGTCATAGGCGGTGGCGGTGTGCTCGGCGAGATTGCTCTCGTCGATGCCCTTGCGCATCCATACGTCGGCGCTGACTCCGGACATCAGCAGCCGGTCCCAGATTGAGTGCGGCATGACCCGTACCGCTGTTTGTCCGGTTGGCAGCTCACGCATGGGCAGGTCGCGCAGGAAGTCCTTACCCTCCATCCGTGACAGCGTTTGCATCAGTCCGTTACAACCCGACATCAAGGCGTAGGGGCCGGACAACCACTCCTCGCCCTTTAGCGGCGAATCGTCAGGCAGGCGCTTGGCTCGCGCCGCCGCGTCGACCCAACCTTCCGCCACCTGATTCAACGCCTCTTTGATTTCCTGCAAAACCGCCAGCCGTTCCCCCACGGAACAACGGGCCCATTGATCCTTACCGGCCGCCAGCGCGGTCAGCGCCGACTCAGCCTCCGGAAAACGCTGTTGTGAGGTGTCCGCTTTCGCACTCATCTCAATGGTCCTGTTCAATCGGCTCAGCGACGGAGCGGCTGTGCCTTTGTGGATGGGCGGTGGCGTGACCCGAGGCGGCCCCACGGCCGCGAATCAAATCCGCCGCTTTCTCGGCGATCATGATGGTAGGCGCGTTGGTATTCCCCCCGATCAGGGTCGGGATTACCGATGCGTCGATCACCCGCAGACCTTTCAGACCATGCACCCTCAACTCCGGGTCGACGACCGCCATGTCGTCCACACCCATCTTGCAGGTACCGACCGGATGGTAAATGGTGTCGGCGCGGGAGCGAATGTGAGCCTCCCACTCCTGGTCGCTCATATCGTCGCGCACGCCGAACAGTTCCTTGTCCCGATAAGCACTCAGCGCCGGAGCCTGGAGGATGTCACGGGTAATACGGGCGCCCTTGATAGTGGCCTGTAAATCGCGGGGGTCGGACAAAAACTTCGGGTCGATCCCGGGCGCCGCCATCGGATCCCCGCTGCGCAGGAATACTTCACCGCGCGAATGCGGCCTGAGGCAGCACACGTGGCAACTGAACCCATGGCCCCAATGCAGTTTTCGGGCGTGGTCGTCGACCACGGAAATCACGAAGTGCAGTTGGATGTCCGGGCGGTCCAGATCCGGGTCGGTCTTGAGGAAACCGGCGCCCTCGGCGAACGGCGTGGCGATCATGCCGGTGCCGTCCTTACGCCATTGCAGAATCTGCTTAATCAGATTGAGTGTCGCCGACGGCCCGATACCGAAATTATCCTTGTCCTTGGATTTGTAGGCGAGAATGAAATCCAGATGGTCCTGCAGGTTCTGGCCGACCCCCGGCAATTCGTGCACCATTTCGATGCCATGCGGGGTGATGCCCTCCGGCCGCCCTACGCCGGATAACTGCAACAATTGAGGCGAACCGAACGCCCCCGCCGCAAGCAGCACTTCGCGGCCGGCCTGAACGGTCTCATCCATACCCCGTCGCCGGTACGCGACACCCGTGGCCTGCTTACCGCTGAACAGAATGCGCGTGGCATGGGCATCGGTGAGTACGGTTAGATTGGGCCGCTCCTGGACCGGATAGAGATACCCGGCCGCGGCGGAGCAGCGTTCGCCGTTCTTCTCTCCACCGTGGAACTGCGTCACCTGGTACAGGCCCACGCCCTCATTGTCGCCGGTGTTGAAATCGGAGGTGCGTCGGTAACCAGCCTGGTAGGCGGCATCCACGAAGGCGTGGGAAATGGGCCGGGGGGATTGCTGCTCACCCACCTGCAAGGGCCCGCTGTCACCGTGATAGGCGTCCGCGCCACGCTGATTGTTTTCGGATTTCTTAAAGTAAGGCAGGACGTCGTCCCAACCCCAGCCCTCGCAACCCTGTTCCACCCAACCGTCGTAATCGGAACGGTGGCCGCGCACATACAGCATCGCATTGATCGCGCTCGAGCCGCCCAACCCCTTGCCTCGCGGTTGATAACCACGACGGCCGTTAAGGCCGGGCTGCGGCTCGGTGTTGAACGCCCAGTTACTGATTTTGCCACGGCCCGGCAAAATACCGACCGTGCCGGCGGGCGCGCGTATAAGAATATGGTTCCCGGTGCCGCCGGCCTCGAGCAGGCAAACCGTCACTTTCGGGTCTTCGCTCAACCGGGCCGCCAATACCGCGCCCGCCGAACCACCACCAACGATCACATAATCGTATTTCATCGAGTCTCTCCTTGTTGTTGTTCTGGAGCCAGACTTGAGTCAATCACCAAAACTGGTCACTTGTCCAGTTTTTATGTTCAGGGCCTGATTCCCCCCTTCCGGCGCCATAAACAGAGGGCGCGTGCCCGCCCACCTTCGCCTTCAAATAAGATTCATTTTTCGGTTATCTAAACGACGTTTTCCACGTTCATGCTGTCAGCGCCTCGCCATGCACCCATGGCGATTTCTTTTAGGGTTTACCTGGGGATAACATCATGAACACTTCTCTTTTCGGGGCGGCCGCCATTGCCATGGCGCTGGTCCTAACCGCCTGTGGCGGCGACTCGTCCAATCCCGGCAGCGCCGCGAACGACAACGACAGCAACGGCGGCACACCGCCAACCGAAAGCAGCGCGGTGCGCATCGGCCTGCTGCCGGACACCCAAGGCGGCGGCGACAACGTTTCCATGCATCCGATGAAAGCGGTGCTTGATAAAGAACAAGCCTTGGGCGTCGACATCGTGATTCCAGTGGGCGACCTTACCGACCACGGCACCACCCGCGAATTTGAACAATGGACCTCGGTGGCGGAAAGCTACCGCGACGCGGGCATCGAGTTCCTGCCGCTGATGGGCAACCACGAAGACAGCTACGCCTATTCCGTGGAGTGGATCGAAAACATGAAGCACTACATCCCCGAGGATGCGGTGCATATGGCCGGCGCCCAGTACCTGAACTACTACGTGATTCGCGGCAATGTGATGATCATCCTGCTCAAGTACTACAACCTGCCCATCGCCTTTGAGTGGATCAAACAGGAAGTGGCCGCCCACGAAGGCGAATTCGACCATCTGGTGATTGCCAGCCACGACGGTCTGATCGGCGCCAAGTACGGTGAAACCCGGGAAATGATTGTCGAGGGCATCAAGGGCGACAACGCCCTGATGAATATGTGGGACGACATTCGCGCCTTCTTCGCCCGCTATGACGTGCTCTGGGTACAGGGCCACGAACACATGTACCAGCGCTCCGTGGTCACCGCGCCGATCTGGGTCGACCCCTCGTCCTGGACCACTGCCGACGGCAATTACCGCCTGCCGCAGTATACTCAGATCATGTCCGGCAACGCCTCCTACAAGGGCTATGAATTCCGCTACGGCGAGCGCGAGCTGGTGCAGCGCATCGTCCAGCAGAAGATGAACACCATGGACGACGGCTCGCCGGCCTATGACGCCAACGCTTCGGTGCTCACCTTCCAGGGCGACCGGGTGGATTACGAGTCCTGGTTCGTCGAGCACACCATCGGCAGCAACGAGGACGGTGTGAAAGAACTGGCCGACCCGCAATGGAAACTGATGGACCGCTTCTCACGCACCAAGAACCGCTGCGAACGGCTGGTCTACCCCAACTCCATCCCCGAGGGCACGCGCCCGGTCATGTACCTGGACGCCAGCTACATCAGCAACGACTGCACCGGCGACGACGGCAGCGTGGCGCGCATGGTGGCCGGCACCAACAACACCTTCAACCGGGTCGAAAGCCGCACCCGCGACATGGGCATCACCCCGGGCTTCAGCCGCGCGGAAACGGTTACCGATCTGATGCGCCTGGGCTACCAGTTCCTGTTCCAGTACCACGAGTCCTGGACCCCGAACCTGAACGGCAACCAGCGCCTGGTGCCGCTCAACGACAGCGAAGTGGAGATTCCCGAAACCACCATCGACCTGAAAGAACTGGTCACCATGAGCTGGCAGCAAGGCGATTCGGAGACCGCTTCGGACATCCTGATCGTCAGCGGCACCCAGAACCAGACCGGCACCTACTCCAGCGCCTACGGCGCGGTGAAGGACATCGAAACCATGGTCGGCCTGCCCGCCAGCCAGCCGGACGGCACCGCCAAGCAGCCTCACACCCTGCCCGCCGGCGCCAGCAAGGACTGGGACCTGGCCACCGCGGTCGCCGACGCCTACGCACTCACCTTTGACGCCCCGGAAGGCAGCGACGTGGACAGCCTGAACCTGGGCGTGCGCACCGCCGAGGGCTGGCAGCCCCTGGCCAGCGCCGACTGTCTGGTGGAAGGCCCGTTCGACGG
>JBFJUC010000164.1:0-6116 GCA_041624875.1 Alcanivorax sp. | reverse complement strand
GACAGATCCAGCGGATTGTTCAAGCGCAGCTTGGCAATACGGCGGTGGTGTCCGTGTTTGGTTCCCGGATCGACGATGCAAAGCGGGGCGGTGATCTGGATCTGCTGATCGAATCGGACGTCCCTGTTCCGCTATTGCAGCGCGCGGCTCTGAAAATAGAACTGGAAAGTGTCCTGGCATTGCCTGTCGATCTGGTCATCACTGAACCAGGCAAGGCGCTCAGTTCATTCCAGTCGTTGGCGAAGGCCCGTGCCAGGCGCTTGCCGGAGGCCTCTTGATGGCGGATGCCCTGGCAGAAGAGCGTCGTCACCTTGCGCAGTTACTCGAAGCGCTACAGCGTTGCGCCTATTTTCTGGATCATTCCGAACAAAAAATTGATTGGCCCCTGGAAGGCGCAGCCTTGGAACAAAGGCGTAAGGACACTGAGCTTTTTGAAACGCTGGCCGCGATCAATGAGCGCTTTGCTAAGCTTCAGGATACGTTGGCCGTCGCCATGCGTCACACGGCGTTGCTGATGAGCGAAGCGCCGGACAGTTTTCTCAAGGTTCTGGCGTTTTTCGAGAAACTGGGCGTGCTGGAATCGGCCGAGCACTGGCAGCAAAGCCGAATGGCTCGCAATATGGCCGCCCATGACTACGAGACCAACTACGACGCCAGCGCGGATTTCTCCGCGGAGTTCGACCAGCTTTTCGATTGACGTCCTTCATTTACCGGCCAGCATGATCTCCCAGACGTCCTGTAGCTCGCTGATCGCCCGTTGGTCGCGGAAAATCGCGCCGTTGTGGTCGCGCAAGGTGGCGCGCCAGTGTTCGCGCAGGGCCGGGTCGCCGGCGATGGCGAGGGCCAGATCCGCGTAGTGGTCCGGGTCGCGGGCGATCAGACCGGTGAGATCCATGCGCCGGTACAGGCCGCTGGTGAAGTTGCCGCGCAGCAGCGGCGAGGGCAGGGTGATCAGCGGCACCGCCAGCCCCAGGGCGTCGAAGCTGGTGTTGGCGCCGGTGTAGTGGGGCGGGTCCAGGGCCACGTCGACCCGATTCACCAGGCCCAGGTAGCGTTGCCGGTCCATACGCGGCAGCAGGGTGACGCGCTCGGCCAGCGGCCCCAGGCGGCGCTTCAGACGCCGGCGCAGCGGCGCGGTTTCGGCGCCTTCCTGGCTGCCGATCAATACCAAGCGGCCGGCCGGGTCCCGCTCCAGAATCTCCGCCACCAGCGGGTCGAAGTCCGGGTGGATTTTGCGCGGGTTCTGGTGGCACAGGTAAAGATTCTCGTTGTCCGACAGGCCGAAGTCGGCGCGGCTGGGCGGACGATCCGCAAGCCGGGGCGGTTCCGCCCAGGTGAACATATTGCCAGGCATGGTCAGCAGCGGTTCTCGGTAACGGCGTTGCGCATCGCCGTTTTCCACCAGATCCGAGGACAGAAAGAAATCCATGCCCGGGATGCCGGTGGTCAGCGGCCAGGCCCAGCTGGTGTATTGCAGCGGTGCCGGACGGAACCAGGGCAGAAAGTAATTGAACGAGTCCGAACCCACTTCCCAGTGATAGAGCAGATCCAGCCGCGCCGCGCGCAGCTGGTCGGCGGCCTGGTCCACCCGCGGGCTGAGCGCAAGCCAGGTGATGCCGTCGTCGCCCAGCGCGGCCTGAGTGTAACGCAGCGCCGGGCGGGTCACCGCCACCACGATCTCGAAGCGGGCCCGGTCCAGGCGCGGCAATACGCCCTGTAGGCTGCGGATAAAAATGCCTTCGTGGCCGTGGTTGACGACCATGCCGATGCGGCGGCGGTCGCCGCCGGCGCGGGGCGCTGGTGGCTCAAAGGCGGGCAGGCGCGGCGCGATCATGTCCGCGTAGGCGCTTTTCAGAATCAGGTCGTCGCGGCCCTGGTACATCAGGGTGGCCGGCGGCTCGGCGCCGCTGTGCTCCAGTAACGCCGGGTCCAGTTGGCCGGGGCGGTCCCGCCAACGTTCGATGTTGGCGGCGAAGCCGTCCCGCCAGGCGTCGATAGCGGCGTTGTCGTCGAACACGTCCGGGCACAAAGTGTCCGCGTGCAGGGCGTGCCACCAGTGCTCCGGTCTGAGTTGCGCCACGTGCCGGTAACCGTCGGCGGCCGCCTCGATGTGCCCCTGGCGCTCTTCCGCCACCGCCAGGTTGAGATGGCCGTCGACGTAGTCCGGCGCCAGCGTCAGGGTGTCGCGCAGCACCCGGGCCGCTTCCGCCGGGTGACGCTGTAGGATGTGCGCGCTGGCCAGGTTGTTGAGCACCTTGGCATGGCGGGCGTCGGGCAGGCGTTTCAGGGCCTGTTGGTAGCTGGCGCGGGCGTCGTCGTAGAGTCCCGTGTCCAGTTGCGCGTTGCCCTGGTTGTACCAGCCGTCGCCGTGGTCGGGTTGGCGGCGCAGGGCCTCCGCATACTGTGCCAGCGCTTCGTCCAGACGGCCGGCGCCGCGCAGGGCCAGCGCCAGGTTGAAACGCGCCACCGGCTGGTCAGGCATCCTTGTCACTGCGCCCTCCAGCACCGCCACGGCGGCCTCGAACAGGCCCAGCCGCCGCAGAATTTCGCCATGGTTGATCACAGCCGCTGGTACATTCGGGTAGCGCGCCGCCAGCGGTGCCAGCAGCGCCGAGGCGTCCTGGAGCCGGCCGTCGCCGGCGAGCGCCAGCGCCCGTTTCAGTATCTGTTGCGGAGGGTCTTGAGTGGGATCGGTCATGGAAAGCAACGATACCGGCATTGGCGCCGCCGGAACCTCAGAAGACCCAGGCCAAGAAGGCTGAGCAGACCCGCGGCGCCACCGTTATCGTGATCGAAGCTGTTTTGCGCGCTGTCGTTGTCGTCACCGCCGGAAAGGGCGTTGCCCGTCACTTTGGCGCGCAGTACCGCCTGATCGCCGGCGGTACCCTGCCAGGCCACTACCGCGAGATCGTCGCTCAGGGCCACCTTTGGGTCTCCAGTGGGTCGCATGACATCAATATCACTGAAATCCGCGAACCGCGTGCCCCGTTCGCCGATTACCTCCCCTGCGGCTGTGATTACGGTGCCGCGCGCTGCCTGGGGCTGATTACCATTACGTGATACCCGTACCGCGGCCAGATTGCCGCCGCTGTCGGTGGCCACGCGTGGCACGCTGTAGTCGATGGAAAAGTCGTATTCCTCATTGTAGAGCAACAAGGTGTCGTCGGCGGTGCCGTCGGCGGCCCAGCGCTGCGCCCGCACGGTGCGCTGGAAGGCTGGATCGTCGGCGATAATGTCGTCCTGGTTCCAGGCGGCGACGAAACCGCCCTCCGCGTCATCGCTCACCGATGGCAATTTCTGCACCAGGCTGGCGCCGGATTGTTTGTTCTGGTCCAGGCGCCGGGCTCCGCTGTCCACGGGGTCGCCGTTAAGATTGAAGCGTTGGCCGAACACCACGGCCTGATCCTCCCAAGCCGCCAGCAGAGTGCCGTCGTCGTTAAGCGCCACCGGGCCGCCGAAATCCACATCCCCGGCAACTTGAACCGGACCGGCCAGGGCGCTGCCGTTGCGGTCATAGGTCGTGAAGACCAGTGGCTCATCGGGCTGCCTTGTGTCGCGCTCGGACCAGGCCAGCACCGCGTTGCCTTGCGCATTGACATCCATATGGCGCGCGCACACCGGGACCGGCGTGGCCGGAGTGTTCACCGCCGTGACGGTGTCATTCGGATCGACCTGCACCATGGCCATTTCCGCATGGCAAGTGGCGCCGCTGGCGTAGTCCGCGTTGGCGGCGGCGCCCCAGCTCACCCACAAGGTGCCGGCGTTGTCGGCGACCACGGTCGGCGAGGCCAGGGTGTCGCTGCTGTTGCTGGCCAGTATCAATGCGTTTGCCTCGGGTGTACCGCGCTTATCGTAGCGGCGCAGCCAAATTCGCGATTCGCTAGTCCCGTCGTACTCGGCCCACACCACCGCGAAGCGTGCCCCTGGCAGGGTCGCCACATCGAAGCCGCTGAACTGGCGTACCGAGGCATCAAGTGTTTTCACGGATAGGGTGGGCGTGGACGAATCCGGCAGGGACGCGTGCGCCGGAAGGGTTAGCGCGCCCGCCACCGCCAGGGCCAGCGGCGCGCGGGAGAACATTGGGAAAGCCATACAGTATTCACTCTTTGTTCTGCTTTTGGGAAAGAGTGGACAGTCTGTCGGCGTGAGCGGCGTCGGGGCATCCCCTAATCAGGGGCTGTATAACAAGCCTGATGCCGTCGCCGCCACTGTCTCCGCCGCCGGTACCCGACAGATGTCGGGGCGCTGGCGGGTGTCGGCTGGGGTTAGCGGCGAACGCGCCGGCGCAGGGCCAGCAGGCCCAAGCCGAGCAACGTCAGCAGGCCGGTGGCGCCGCTGCTATCGTCGTCGTTCTCTTGCGGGGCCGATTCCGGGTCGGGGCTTTCCGGCAGGGCCTGGACCAGTGCCTTGATCTCATAGGACTCGCCGTCCTGCTGCCGGAACCACACCAGCGCCGCCGCCGTATCGGTCACGACCACCTTGGTGGCCTTGGAATAATCGAGGGTATTTTCATCGCCGTCGCCGAAGGCCACCGGGTCACCGACGGAGGTGTCGCCGTCGACGCCGGCCACCAGGCTGACCGGCTGGCCATTCGCGAAGTGGCTCCAGGTGGCGATCAGGTCGTCACCGTATCTGGCCAGCCCCAGAGGGACCGGGTTCATGAGATTGGTCTCGTCGGCAACCAGGAAGCCGGCGCCGGCGGTGCCATCGGCCAGCCGACGCTGGCCGTGAACGGAGGTGACCGGCTGGCCGCCAACGGCTTCCATCTGGTGCCACACGCCCACGAAACCGCCGTCCTCGTCCGCCGCCAGGGTGGGGAAGACCTGGGCGAGGCTCTGGCCGGCCTGGCTGCCGTTGTCCAGGCGGAAAGGCTCGGCGTCCAGCGCATTGCCGTTGATGTTGAAACGCTGCCCGTACACCAGCAGGGCATAGTCGGTATCGGGGTCGCGGCTCTCGCTCCAGGCCGCCAGCCAGGTGTCGCCCTGCATGGCCAGGGCCATCGGGTACAGGGTGTTACCGGCCTGGGCCAGGGATTCGGTGGCGGCCAGTGGCGTGCCGTCGGCGTTGTACCGGCGGGCTTGATACTGGAAACGCTGGTTCACATTGTCCGGGTCTTCCAGGGTCCAGCCCAGGACGAAGACGCCGTCCTGGTTCATCGCCAGCGATACATTGCAGTGTTGGCCAGAAGAATCGGGGGCCCATTGCATGATGCCGGGCATGCCTTCGCTGGGGAGGAGCGTAAAAGCCACGGTGTCGGTGCATTGGTTGCCACCGACGTCCGCTTCCCAGGCTATCACCAGGTCGCCATCGCCGTCGGCGGCCATCACCGGGTTGCTCAGGCTGATCGAGCTGGAGGTATCGCTGAACACCGTCAGCGTATCGCCATCCTGCGCGCCGTCGCTGTCGAAGCGCGCCAGCTTGATGGTTTCGTTGACGTCGTCGAGGTTCCGTTCCAGCCAGGCCACGGCGAAGCGGCCGTCGGGCAGGGCGGCGACGTCGAAGTTCTGCAGGCGCAGGTCGTTGGCGGCGGTGTACAGGGTGAGCGCGTCGCCCGGCGAAGGGTCTTCCGTCGGACCCGGTGCGGCGTGAGCGGGAGCGTGAAACAGGGCGGCACAGACCGCCATGGCCAACGGCGTGCGTTGGAATGCAGTAGAAGACATCGGATTTTCCCCCAAGAGTAATAGAAGTGTCCGGGGGCTTTTTTTGCGACGCTCCACCGCCGATCCACGGTCGGAATATAGCACTTTTTTGCACAATAGCTATTGGCATAGTCAGGTTGAGTGGTGTGGGCCTCCGGGTGGGGTCGCCCGCTTCCGGCTGGCGACGTATAATGCGCGCCCCGAATCCCAGCAGTCAGGAGTGCCCCCATGACGGTGATCCGCCAGGACGATCTGATTCAAAGCGTTGCCGATGCCCTGCAGTACATCTCTTACTACCACCCGGTGGACTTTATCCGCGCGGTGAAGGAAGCCTATGAGCGGGAAGAGAGTAAAGCGGCCAAGGACGCCATGGCGCAGATTCTGGTGAATTCCCGCATGTCCGCCATGGGGCGCCGGCCGATCTGCCAGGACACCGGCATCGTCACCGTGTTCTGCAAGGTGGGCATGAACGTGACG
>JBFJUC010000163.1:0-6117 GCA_041624875.1 Alcanivorax sp. | reverse complement strand
GTGCCGAAGCCGGTTTCGCCGATCACGAAGCGGTCGCCGTCGGCGAGGGCGGCGAAGCGCCGGTCCAGTTGGTTGCCGTCGAGGAACACGTAAAGGCTTTCCGCGCGGCCGTCCTGGCGCGAGAAGTAGGGGTCGTCGAAGTCGGTGGCCACCGGGGTGTGGTCCTGCCACTGCAGACGGGCCGGGGTGATTGGCGCGAAATCCGCGCCGGCGGCGCGGGACGGTCCGTTGGACATGGCTGGGCGGGCTCCTCACACTACGCGGCCTGGCGCGCTGCAAACGATTTCTCCGAACGCGGGATCTTACCATGCTAATGAAAATCTGGGCGGTGATGGCACCGGTGCTGGCCTGTGCCGGGGTCGGCTATTTCTGGGGCCGCACCGGGCGCCCCTTCGACACCCGCATGGTGAGCGCGCTGGTGACCACCGTGGCGACGCCGTGCCTGATCGTGGCGACGCTGGGCCAGTCCGATCTGGACCTGGCGGCGCTGGCCCGCATCACCGGCCTGTTCGCGGCGGTGATGGCGCTCACCGGGCTGGCCGCCTGGTTGCTGATACGCGCCAGCGGTCGTGCGGTGCGTGTGTTTCTGCCCGCGCTGACTTTCCCCAACACCGGCAATATGGGCTTGCCGTTGTGCTTGCTGGCGTTCGGCGAACATGGCCTGGCCCTGGCTCTGGCCTGGATGATGCTGACCTCGGTGATTCAGTTTTCCCTGGGGCTGGCGGTGGTCAGCGGCGAGGGGCTGTCATGGCGGTTGCTGCGTCACCCGATACTGATCTCGGTGGTGGTGGCCGTGGTGATGGTGGTGTTCCAGATCCGCTTGCCGGCCTGGCTGCAGAACAGTGTGGCGCTGATCGGGGACCTGACCATCCCGATGATGCTGATCACCCTGGGCGTGTCGCTGTCGCAGCTGCGGGTGCGCGACGCCGGCGGCGGTCTGGTGTTCGCCGTGGCCCGGCTGCTGCTGGGGTTCGGCGCCGCCTGGCTGGTGTGCGAACTGGCCGGCGTGGAAGGCGTGCTGCGCGGGGTGATTCTGATCCAGTCCACTATGCCGGTGGCGGTGTTCAACTATCTGTTGGCGCAGACCTACCGGCAGGGGCCGGAGACCGTGGCGGCGATGGTGGTGTTTTCCACCTTGCTGTCGTTTCTCACGCTGCCGCTGCTGTTGATGGTGGCGCTGCCCTAGTGGGACGCCTGGAAGGCCCGGAATTCCGCCAGGGCCCGTTTACTCAGGCGCAGTAATTCGGTGGTGTTGCGTTCCCGCGAGCCGCTCTCGATGCGTACGAAATGGTCGCCATCCACGGTCAGCAACAGCACTTCGCGCAGCGGCCGGCGGTCCGGCTGGTTGACCAGGTAACGGGCGCTGGCGGTCAGGCGGCCTTCCAGGTCGAACAGCCGCTCGCGGGTGAAGCGGATCGACTGGTTGTCGCTGTTGTAGACGCGGTTGATGCGTTGCTGGCGCAGTTGGCCGTAGTGGCCGGAGACCACACGCTCTTCATCCAGATCGCGCCAACCCGCGGGCAGCCCGTAGACGGTGACGGTGAGGCGAGTGTCCGGGCCGCCGAACAGCCATTGGCGCCAGCCGGACCGGTCGCTGCTGATCTCGCCGTCGCTGGCCAGGCCGGCCAGCTCGGGTGGGGCGTGGAAGCGCTCCAGCGCCAGCGGCGGGTCGGGCAGTTGTCGCGGCAGGCTGTCGCCGTCGCCGGCCTGCAGAGTGCGGATGCTGTTTTGCGCCGCCGGGGTGGTGCAGCCGGCCAGGCTCAATACGGCGCTGGCGAGCAGGGCGGGCAGGGTACGGCGAAAGCGCATGGTCGGGACTCTTTAGCACGGGACGATACAGACGGAACGCGGAGAGCTTCTTTTTACAGTACCCGGGCCCTGATCGTCACGTGATGGTGCCGTCACTCTTGCCATTTTGTCCTGTAATGCGCCCGGTGCCGTGCTAATTTTCCGGGGGCAAGGGCCCGATACGCGAGGACGGGCCGTCCAGCCAAGGAGGCGATGGTGGCACAACGAAAACGATATCCAGCCATCCTGTTGTTAGTGGGTCTGGTGACCGTGCCGTTTCTGGTGGTCGCGGTGTTGCTGCTGCAATACCGGGTGGGCATCCACGAGGGCTACCAGCGCATGCTCGAGGACGTGCGAATCTTCCGGGTGGGGCTGGCCGTCACCGCGCCGTTGGAGGAAACCCGCGACCTGGCCCCGGCCCGGGTGCACCTGGACGTGCCCGACCTGGAAGCGCGCTTTTTGCAGGCACGACGCAACGCCGAGGCGCGGCTGGACGACTTCGTGCAAGCGGTGTCCGGCAGCGCCATCCCCAGCCTGCTGGATCAGGTGGTGGCGCTGCGCCGGGAATGGCGCGAGCTGAGCCCCGCCACCGGGCTCGCCGGTCGGGACGTCGCCGGGCCGTTCGATAACGTGGAGCGGATTAACGGACGGCTGCACAACACCCTGGCGGCGGTGCTCTACATGGGCGACATCGCGGTGCCCACCCGGCCCGGACCCAACGAAGCGCTCTCCCTGCCGTTGAACGGGCTGCGCCAGCTCAGCCATGACCTGGGGATCACTCGCGCCATCGCGGTGTACACCAGCCTCAACGGTGGCTACCTGAGCACCGTGGAACTGCGCGAGCTGGAGCGTGCCCTGGCCCGCCTGGAAGAACTGATTCCCCAAGTCGACGGGCAGATCCAGGCGCTGGCCGCGCGCACCGACACGCCGCGGCTGCGTCAGCAATGGCGAACCGCCCACGACGAACTGGAAAGCTACCTGCAATGGTCGCGGCAGACGTTGCTGTTGCCGTCCCGGGTGACCGTCACCTGGCAGGAAGCCCTGGCCGAGGGAGGGGAGCGTCAGCAGCGGCTGCGTGATCTCAGCGAGGACATCACCGGCGTCGCCGTGATGCTGGTGGAGCAGGGGCGCGATAACAGCCTGCGCGACAGCGGCCTGATCATGGCCGGCCTGCTGTTGCTGTATTTACTGGTGCTGGTACTCAGCCTGGTGTTCTTCCACTTTGCCAGCCGCGCCATTCGCGGCCGCGCCGAGGTGCGCGCCAAGAGCCAGTTTCTGGCGCGCATGAGCCATGAGATTCGCACCCCGCTGAACGGCGTGCTGGGGCTGGCGGAACTGCTGCGCGAGACCAACCCGTCGCCGCGCCAGCAGGAATACATCGGCCTGATCGAGAACGCGGGCCGCACCCTTAACACCCTGGTCAACGACGTGTTGGATTACGCCAAGCTGGAAGCCGGCAAGCTGGAGTTGGAGCAGTCGCCCTTTGACCCGGCCGCCTTACTGATTGATTGCGCGCACATGTTCAGCCTGCCGGCCAGTGACAACGGCGACCTGGTGCTGGTGGACGCGGGTGCCGATCTACCCGCGCAGTTGCGCGGCGACGCCGCCCGGCTGCGCCAGGTGCTGACCAACCTGCTTTCCAACGCGATCAAGTTCACCCGCCATGGCTGGATTCGGGTCGGCGCTCGCTGCCTGGATCAGTGCGACGGTCGGGCGAGGATCGAGTTCACCGTCCGCGACAGCGGCATCGGCATGACCCGCGAGGAACAGCGCCGGCTGTTCCAGAACTTCAGCCAGGCGTCCGCTTCGGTGGCGCAGCGCTTCGGCGGCACCGGACTGGGGCTGTCGATCAGCCAAGAGCTGGTGCGCCTGATGGGCGGCGAAATCGAACTGCGCAGCGCGCCGGAACAGGGCGCCACCTTCCGGTTCGTGATCCCTTTGCCGGTGCTGGAGAAAGCCGTGCCGATGCCGGAATGGACTTCAGTGCCAGCGCTGGTCTGGGACCCGGTGGGCAACCTGGGCGAGCTGCTACAGCGGGACCCGCGTTTTGCCCGGGTGCGGGTGGTGGACGATCTGGCCGCGGTGCAACGGGCCCTGAGCGATGACGACAGCGGCCACTTGCTGGTCAACGGCGTCAGCGACGGGGTGCTGTTGGACCAGGGGCTGCGGCCGGCCCGCGAGCGCCACGCCGGGCTGCGGCCGGTGTTGCTGTGCGGCATGCGCGAAAGCGGCGAGGTGGTGATGCGCGACGACATCACCCTGGTGCGCCGCGCGGTACTCACTGTGGCGGAGCTGCAGCAATTGATCAGCGACAGCGGCCCCGGCCAGGTCCCGCTGCTCTCCGAGCGCGAACCGGTGGACACCCAGGGCGGCCTGCGGGTGCTGGTGGCCGAGGACAACCCGGTCAACCAGATGGTGACCCGCGGCTACCTGGAACGTCTCGGCGTGCCCGGGCCGGTGCTCAGCGATGACGGCCGCAAGGCTCTGGAGGCGTTCACCGCCGGTGAGGGCCGTTACCGGCTGGTGCTGATGGACCTGGACATGCCTGACATGGACGGCTTCGAAAGTGCCACCCGCATGCGCCGGCTGGAGCAGGACAAGGGCTGGCCCCCGGCGGTGATCCTCGCCCTCAGCGCCCACGTCCTCCCCGAATACGCCGACCGCATCCACGACGCGGGCATGGATGGGCAACTGATCAAGCCGCTGACGCTGAGTGCCATGCAGGCGGCACTGCACCAATACCTTACAGACAGTTGAGAGTTAACAGTTAAGAGTTAACAGCGAATAGCTAAAAGTCCTTTGCAGATACGCAGGGTGATATTGTAAAAACGCAAAACCGTCTGCTACGCACTGTTTTCAACTATTAACTGTTCACTATTCACTATTCACTGTTAACTGGCTCTAAGTCGCCCCATTCTGAGGCGGCGCCAGCCGATCAGGCCAGCGACCTTGAGCAAAGAGCTGAGGCCGCCGGCGTCCGCCAGGGGGGCTTTGCCGCGCGCGATGCGGGCGAGCTGCAGGGTGTACCAGGACACCTCCATCATGGCGGCGTTGTCCACGGCGCGGATGCCGGTGCGGATCGGCGCGACGGCGCTGACCGCGTCCTCGCCGGCCAGCAGGCGGTTGCTGAACGCCGGATCCAGCACCAGCGGCCGGGCCAGGCCGATCAGGTCGGTGGCGCCGTCTTCCAGCGCCGCCGCCATGCCTTCGCGGCTGCGGAAGCCGCCGGTCACCATCAGCGGGACTTTTACCCGTGAGCGCACCTGCTCCGCGTAGCTTAGGAAGTAGGCTTCCCGGCGGCGCGTGGAGTCGCGTTGGCCCTGGCCGGCCATGCGCGGTGCTTCGTAGGTGCCGCCGGAGATTTCGATCAGGTCGATGCCGCGGGCGTCGAGCGCTTCCACCACCGCGAGGGATTCTTCCTCGGTGAAGCCGCCTTTCTGGAAGTCCGCTGAGTTCAGTTTGATCGACACCGGAAAGTCGTCGCCCACCCGGCGGCGGATCTCGTCGTACACTTCCAGCACGAAGCGGCGCCGGTTCTCGGCGCTGCCGCCATAGGCGTCGTCGCGGCGGTTGTGACGCGGTGACAGGAACTGGCTGACCAGATAGCCGTGGGCGCCGTGGATCTGCACGCCGGAAAAGCCCGCTTCCTTGGCCAGTGCGGCGGTCTCGCCGAAGCGGCGCACCAGGTCGGCGATTTCGTCCACGGTGAGCGCGCGAGGCACATGAAAGAAGCGTTTCAGGTTGGGGTCGGAGAACGGCACCGCCGAGGGAGAGACGGTCTCGCGGTTGAGTGCCGCGGGCGCCTGCTTGCCCGGGTGGTTGATCTGCATCCACAGGTGGGTGCCGTCTTCGCGGCCGGCCCGCGCCCAGGCCTTGAGCCGGTCCATGTCGCGGCGGTCTTCCAGCACCACGTTGCAGGGCTCGCCCAGGGCGCGCCGGTCGATCATCACATTGCCGGTCACTGACAAGCCGGTGCCGCCCCGGGCCCAGGCGCGGTAGAGGCGGGTGAGCCGGGCGGTGACCCGGTTGTCGGTGGTGCCGAGGGTCTCGCTCATCGCCGACTTGCCCAGCCGGTTTTTCAGCGTCGCGCCGCAGGGCAGCTCAAGAGGTTGGTCCAGCGTCACGGTCATGGGGTTTCCTTACATTGGGCAATGGGAATGTGCACATAGTGCCTGCTTCCCCGGTGAATGCCGTCTCCATACGGGCCAATCTTCTCGTCTCTGCATCGGAAATGTGGGCTCTCCATCCGGGGTCGCGAGTCTGTGTTCTGCCCTTCCGGGAACGCGGTGAATACGTCCCTGTACGCTCCCTGTCGAACGTCCTGTTCTC
>JBFJUC010000162.1:0-6197 GCA_041624875.1 Alcanivorax sp. | reverse complement strand
GCCAGGGATGGCCAAACGCCGAGCCTACATGGATGTACTCGTGGCGTGTCCTGGACGGGCCCACCCGATCCCGGTGCGGGCTTTCTGGAGAGAAAGGTCTCTGGAATCCTGCGGGGCAACCTTTGCCGGGAGCTGCGCTCCCTTTCGCGGGCGGGGGCCGCTCGCACAATCCGTGCTATGACCCTCGGCCCAGCTGGAGGGCCCCACCCCAAAAGGGCCGCTATTGGTGGTCGTCGATGGGCACGTGGGGGCGTTCAGCGACGGGATCGTGGTGGATGATCACTTCCGCCGTTGGGTAATGCGCCACGATGCCGGCGCGGATGCGCTCGCCAAGGTCGTGGGCCTCGCGCAGTGGCAGGTTCTGGTCCATATCCACGTGCAGCTGAATGAACTGGGTGCGCCCGGACTGCCGGGTGCGCAAATCATGGAAGCCCAGCGCGTCTTCCTGTTCGGCGACCACCGCGCTGATCACATCACGCACCTCACCGGGCAGCTCATGGTCGAGCAGCAGCTGGGTGGAATCCCAACCGATCTTCCAGGCCGAACGCAGAATATAAACCGCGATCACCAGGCCGACGATGCCGTCGATTTCCTCGAAGCCGTAGCCGGCCACGATCAGCGTGAAAATAATACCCACGTTGACCGCCAGGTCGGACAGATAATGCAGCGCGTCCGCGTCGATGGCGGTGGAGCCGGTGCGCCGCACCACATAGCGCTGCAGCACCAGCAACAGGGCGGTGAGCAGGATCGAGAACACCATTACCCCAATGCCCAGAGTGGTGGCCTCCAGCGGCGCCGGGTCGCTCAGTTTAAGCACCGCCTCCTTGAGCAAATACAGCGCCGAACCGCCGATCAGCACCGCCTGGCCGAGGCCGGCCAGCGCCTCCGCTTTACCGTGGCCGAAGCGGTGCTCTTCGTCGGCGGGCACCAGCGAATAACGGATCGCGGCGAAATTCATCAGCGACGCCAGGGAGTCCATCACTGAGTCGACCAGCGACGCCAGCAGACTGACCGAGCCGGTCATCATCCAGGCCACGGTTTTCACCGCGATCAATATCAGAGCGGTGGCCACCGAGGCGCTGGCAGCCAGGGTAAGAAGACGGCGGTGCTGCTGTTCGGTGTCGGCGCTCATATCAGGACCGGTTCGGCAGCACGGTGAGCGGGTCCACCGGCTGGCCGTCCTTGCGGATTTCGAAGTGAAGCTGAGTGCGGAAGGTGCCGCTGGCGCCCATGGTGGCGATCTTGTCGCCGGCGCTGACCCGGTCGCCCTCTTTGACCAGCAGGCTGCTGTTGTGCGCGTAGGCGCTCAGCCAGCGGTCGTTGTGTTTAACGATCAGCAAGTTGCCGTAGCCGGTGAGACCACTGCCCCGGTACACCACGCGCCCATCGGCGGCGGCCCGCACCGGGCTGCCCTCGCGGTCGCCGATGGTGATGCCACGGCGCCCACCGGAGGCCTGGGAAAAGCGCTCCAGCACTTCGCCGGCGGCCGGCCACTGCCAGTTCACCGGTCCGGTGTTGGTGGTGGGCTTGGGCTTCGGCGGTGGCGGTGCCGGTTCCGCCCGGGCGGCGCCGGAAGACGACGGCTTGGAGGGCGCGTTATTCGACGAGGCGGCCGGACGGGACGGTCGGGTGGCCTGCTTGGGGCCGCCGGCGAAAGAGAGGGTCTGGCCGGGGTAGATGGTGTACGGGGCACCGATGTCATTGGCCTCGGCCAGCGCGCGGTAATCCCAGCCATAACGCCAGGCGATGGAATACAGCGTTTCGCCGCGCGCCACACGGTGGCTTCCGGAGGTCACTTTGCTGGCTTTGCTGTCGCGCTGATAGATATCCACCACCGGCGGCGGGTTGCCTACCGCGCAGCCACACAGGCACAACGACAACAATGTGGAGAGCAAAAAACGCAAAAGGTTACTCGTCCGTTTCAGTGACCTCATTATGCCCGGGCGCGGCGAAAGAAAGTAACCACACCAACACCAGACCCACCGCCATCATCACCAGGGCCGCGAGCAGGTCGCTCGAGCCCTGCACCGCGCGGGCGTACTCCGCCGGCCACAGCCAGCGGTCGCCGACCCCGCCTTCCACGCTCAACCGCCAGGGCCACAGCTTCACCAGGGAGCCGGCCATGAAGCCACCGAGCAACGCCATTACGGTGTCGTGGTGGCGCGCCAGCAGCCATTTCAACAGCCGCACGAACGCCAACAGCCCGCAGGCGCAGCCGGCCATGAACGCCAGCAACAGGGGCCAATCACCCTGCTCCACCGCGGCCAGCACCGAGGGGTACAACCCCAGCAGCAGAAGAATAAAACTGCCGGAAATACCCGGCAGAATCATCGCGCAGATCGCCAGGGCGCCGCCCAGGAAAAAGATCAGCGGCGACACCGGGTAGGCGCCCAACCCGGGCGCCAGAGCGATCAGCGCCGCCAAGACGGCACCGACCAGAAAGGCGACGCCCTGCGTTAGCCCGCGCTGTTGCAGCGGCTTGAGCACCATCACGATGCTGGCCAGAATCAGGCCACAAAAGAACGCCCACACCGGCACCGGATGGTTCTCCAGCAGCCAGCCGATCATCCGGGCCAGTAACGCAATGCTAGTGAGAATTCCCGCTAAAAGCGTGCAAAGGAAGGTAAAATTGCCGGCCCGCCAGAACGCCACGAAACCCTGGCGCCGCCATACACCCAGCAGGCGCGGGCCGATGCCGCCGAGGGTATTGATCAGTTCCTGATAGATGCCGGTGATCAGCGCCAGGGTGCCCCCGGACACGCCAGGCACCACGTCCGCGGCGCCCATGGCCATGCCCCGCAGGAACAGGCCGGGACGCCAGGGGCCGCTCATTGCACGCCCCGTTGAAACGGCACGAAACGCACCGTGTCCAGGGCCCGGGTGCTGATCTCGTCACCGTGGCGTTCCACCACGGTGAGCTTCTGCACCCGGTCGCCCACGGGCATCACCAGCCGGCCGCCGTCGGCCAGTTGGTCAAGCAGTTCTTTGGGAATATCCGGCCGCGCACAGGCCACCAGAATGCCGTCGAAGGGCGCGGCCGCTTTCCAGCCAAAGCCGCCGTCGGCGTGCTTCAGCTGCACCCGCGCCATACCCAGACCGATCAGCCGGCGGCGGGCCTGGTCCTGCAGCGGGCGAATCCTCTCCACCGAATGCACCTGCTCGCAGAGCGCCGCCAGCACGGCGGTCTGGTAGCCGCAGCCGGTGCCGATCTCAAGCACCTTGGGCGGCACCCGGTCAGCGATCAGCAACTCGGTCATGCGTGCCACCACCCAGGGCTGAGAGATGGTCTGGCCGTAACCAATGGGCAAGGCGGTATCGTCGTAGGCCTGGTGAGCCAGGGCCTCGTCGATAAACAGGTGACGGGGGGTGTTGCGGATCACCTCGAGGACGCGTTCGTCCTTGATGCCCGCTTCCCGCAGACGGCTGATCAACCGCTCCCGCGTCCGTGCCGACGTCATGCCAATACCGCGCAGCTCAGTGTTCATGTGTGTTCATGCATCCCCAATTTAATCGTGCGACTTTTTAGTTATCGTTAACCGGCGCACGTGTTTCCACTAATTCGGCGAGGACCGTGGTGGCGAACGCGCCGGTGGGCAAATCGAACCCCAGCGCCAGCGCCTCGTCACCGCTCCAGGTCCATTGTAAGTCATTCACCGGCAACCGCGTGGCCCGGCGCGCGGCGTCCACCCCTTCCCCGGCGAGCGCCTCGATCAGGGCGTCACAGCCGCTCAGCGCCCGCGCTTCCAGTTTCTGACAAGCCGCCGATGATGCCATGCCCGCCTTCCCCGGCAAAGGGGCGGTGGGATGCACCTCGCCGGCGGCCATGCGCGCGCCAGCGCTGGCGTCCTGATCGGCTTCGAACAGACCCCGGCTGTCACGGGGCTGGAGAATGTCGCCGTCCAGGGGCCGGTCCCAGACGCCCTCGCGCACCCGCTCCGCCAGGACCCGATTAAACAGGCCGCTGCGCACCGCCGACAACCAGATACCGCGCAGCGCCCGTTTGCGTGGCGCCTCGCCGCCCAGTAGCCAGGTCTGGCCACGCTGCCAGTTGCCACCGCCCCGGCCGAAACGCTGTTCGCCGAAGTAATTGGGCACGCCCCGCTCGGAGAGGGTATGCAAGGTGCGCTCCAGCGCTTCGCGGTCGGCGTCCAGCTCGCGCAGCACGATCTCGAAGCGGTTGCCACGGTGGGTGCCCCGATTCAGTTTGCGCCGGTGGCGCCGGGCCTGGAGCGCCACCAGGCCCGGCGGCCAGGCAAAGTCCGGGTCCGGCTTGCCGGGCAGATGCAGACTGAACCACTGGCGGGTCACGGCGCGGCGGTCCTTGAGACCGCTGTAGCCCACGGAAAGGCGATGGATGCCGGCCTGTTTGGCCAGCCACAGGGCCACGTCCTCGGTGTTCCAGTCGGTTTTCTCGATCTCCAGCCAGAGGTGCTCGCCCTCGCCTTCCGGGACCACGTTCATGATCTCGGTGACGCGAAAATCCTCGAAGGCGGCGCGCAACAGCCCGCTGCCGAACGGGCCGCCATGGGCGGTAGGCGTGGCCGGCAGCGGCGCCAGGGTGTCCACTGCGTGGCTCATTGATCCTCGTGGGTAAGCAGCACCACCGCTTGCACGGCGATGCCCTCGCCCCGGCCGGTGAAACCGAGCCGCTCCGTGGTGGTGGCCTTCACCGACACCTGATCCATGCCGCAGTCCAGCAGGCCGGCAATGCGCCGCCGCATCGGCGCGATATGGTCCGCCAGCTTGGGCGCCTGGCAGATCACCGTCAGGTCCAGGTTGCCGATACGCCAGCCGGCGGTGCTGACGCCGTCCATCACCGCCCGCAACAGACCGGCGGAGTCGGCGCCGCGCCAGCGCTCATCGTGATCTGGAAAGTAATGCCCGATATCGCCCAGCGCGAGAGCGCCGAGCAGCGCGTCGGCCAGGGCGTGCAGCGCCACGTCGCCGTCGGAATGCGCCTTCAGGCCGCGCTCGAAGGGAATGCGCACACCGCCCAGCATCACATGGTCGCCGTCACAAAACGCGTGCACGTCGAACCCCTGGCCTATACGAATTGCCATGCCAGCCCTTCCTCTTCCTGGGCCCGGAGGTAAAAGCGCGCCAGCGCCAGGTCCTCCGGGACGGTGATTTTGATGTTGTCAGCGTGACCGGCCACCAGCGCCGGGCACGCGCCGACCGCCTCCAGCGCCGAGGCTTCGTCGGTGATCGCGCCGGGGTCGTCGCGCAGGGCGCTGAGCAAGGCGTCGTGCAAACGCCGCGCATTGAAAAGCTGCGGCGTGAGCGCCCGCCAGATGGTCGCCCGATCCAGGGTGGCGCGGATACGGGTATCGGCGTCCGCCTGCTTGATGGTGTCGGTGACCGGTCGCGCCAGAATCACCCCGTCGCCCCGGTCGCCGTGGTCGAGCAGCGCCTGGATATCGGACAGCCGCACCAGCGGCCGGGCCATGTCGTGCACCAGCACCCGGGCGTCCGGCGCCCGCTCCAGCACCGCCGCAACCCCGGCCAGCACCGACCGGGCCCGGCTGTCGCCGCCGGTGACGCTGGTCACACGGGCATGGCGGGCCACCGCCAGCTCCGTCCACCAGGGGTCGCCGGCGGCGACCGCCACCACCACCGCCTGAATCGGCGCGAAGGCGAGCAAGCGGCCCAGCGTGTGCTCGGCCAGGGTGCGGCCCTGCAGGGTGAGATATTGCTTGGGCAGGCCGGCGCCCATGCGCGCGCCGACCCCGGCGGCGGGCACCACGGCGAATAGCGGTCGGCGGTCAGTCACGGTCCGGGTCCTGCTGGGGTTCCACGATCAGGAAAAAAGTCTCGCCGTCACGGATCATGCCGAGATCCTTGCGGGCGATCTCCTCCACCGCTTCAGTGCCCTCTTTCAGGTCACGCACGTCGGCGGCCAGCAGGCGGTTGCGCTCGGCCAGTTCGGCGTTCTTCTCGTTGAGCACTTCGACCTGCCGCTCCAGGCTGGCCACATGGCGAAGGCTGCCCTCGCCAAACCACAGCCGTGCCTGCAACGCCAGCAGCACCAGCGCCAGCACGGCCAGCACCACCTGGCGGGCGGGCGACACTTTCATCGCGCGCCCCGCGGCGCCAGACCCGGGCCGGGAAACGGAACGCTAGAGCCGGCCATGCTGGCGTCAGCCCAGGAACCGGAACTCTTTGCGCCCGTTGTAGGCGGCACGGCCCAGTTCCTCCTC
>JBFJUC010000161.1:0-6206 GCA_041624875.1 Alcanivorax sp. | reverse complement strand
GCCGGCCTGGAAATCCAGGACCTGAACCGCCTCATGAAGCAGCAGAAAATGATGGCGAAGATGATGAAGAAGATGCGCGGCAAGGGCGGCATGAAGAACATGATGCGCGGCATGGAAGGCATGATGGGCGGCGGCTCCGGCGGCCCTGGCGGCGGTATGCCCCCGGGCGGCATGGGCGGCGGCGGTGGCATGCCGCCGATGGGTGGCGGTGGCGGCGGCCTGCCCCCCATGGGCGGCGGCCGCTAGGGCTTTATCTCGGCCGCGGATGGGCGTACAATCCGCACCCTTCGCGACCCGACCGGGCCTGTTTCACGGCGCCGGGTGGGTTTTCAAGCGGATACGATGGCCGGCGGGTGCCGCGGGCCGGGAAACCGGATTGAATTAAGGTAATTGAATTATGGTAGTTATTCGTCTCGCCCGTAGTGGCGCCAAGAAACGTCCTTTCTATCACATCGCCGTGGCCGATAGCCGCACTTCCCGCGATGGCCGTTTCATCGAACGTCTGGGTTTCTACAACCCGATCGCCCGTGGCGGCGAAATCCCGCTGCGCATTGACCTGGCCAAGGTTGACGCCTGGGTCGCCGAGGGCGCACAGCCCTCCGAGCGCGTTAAGGCGCTGGTCAAGAAAGCCCGGAAAGAAGCCGAGCAAAGCGCGTAACGCGCTGGTAGCGAGCGCCTGAAGATGGCGGCAGCCGATAACGCCCTGACATCGGAGCAGGTGTTGGTGGTGGGCCGCGTAATGGCGGTCCACGGCGTCCAGGGGTGGGTGAAGGTGTTTTCGCACACCGACCCGATGGAAAACATCTTCGAGTATCAGCCCTGGTATCTGCGTCGCGGTGAGCACTGGCTGCCCGTGACGCTCACCGGCAAGCGCCGGCAAGGCAAGGGGCTGGTGGCCGGTCTGCAAGGTTACAATGACCGGGACCAGGCCCAGGAACAGCTGGTCGGGCGGGATATCGCCATCCCCCGCGACCTGTTGCCCCGCTCCGGCGGTGGCGATTATTACTGGCGGGATCTGATCGGTTTGCGGGTAAAGCTCGCCGACGGTCGGGATCTGGGCCAGGTGCACAGTTTAATGGAAACCGGCGCCAACGATGTTCTGGTGGTGCGCGGCGACGGCGACAGTCTCGACCGGGAAGAGCGGCTGCTCCCCTGGTTGCCCGAGCAGGTGATTCTGGATGTGGATCTGGAGCACGGCGAAATGCGGGTGGACTGGGACCCGGAGTTTTAGCGAACCGGCTCTAACGGGGGAAGGCCATGCGGATAACGCTGATCACCCTGTTCCCGGACATGGCGCGGGCGGTCACCGACTTCGGGGTCACCCGTCGCGCGGTGGAGAACGGCCAGCTGGTGCTGGACACGGTGAACCCGCGGGATTTCACCGAGGACCGCCACCGCACCGTGGACGACCGGCCCTTCGGCGGCGGCCCCGGCATGGTGATGAAAGTGGCGCCGCTGGAAAAGGCGCTCGGCCACGCCCGGCAACGGGCCGGCGGCGGCAAGGTGATCTACCTGTCGCCTCAGGGCCGGCCACTGACCCAGGCGAAAGCCGAGGCGCTGGCGGCGGAGCCGGAATTGATTCTGCTCGCCGGCCGCTATGAAGGGGTCGACGAGCGGTTGTTGGAAGCGTCGGTGGACGAGCAGATATCCATCGGCGATTACGTGCTCAGCGGCGGTGAGTTGCCGGCGCTGGTACTGATCGACGCGGTCACGCGTTTGTTGCCCGGGGTGCTCGGGCATCAGGATTCGGCGGCCCAGGATTCGTTTTCCGGTGACATGGAAAACCTGCTGGATTGCCCGCACTACACCCGGCCCGAGCTGTATCAGGGCCGGTCGGTGCCTGAGGTTCTGCTCAGCGGCGATCACCAACGGATCCGCCGCTGGCGCCTGAAGCAGGCACTGGGACGCACCTGGCGGTGGCGTCCCGAATTGCTGGAGGCCCGCCGGGAGCGGGGTTTGAGCAAAGAAGAGAGCGAGTTGCTCGACGAATACATCCGCGAGTTCGAAGCGCGGGACGACGGGCAGCAATACAGCGATCAATGAACCGAGGAGCCTGCCATGAGCGGCAAAAAACCCCTGATTCAGGAAATCGAACAGGCACAACTGAAAACCGACGTGCCCCAGTTCGGCGCCGGTGACACCGTCACCGTGCAAGTGAAAGTGAAAGAAGGTACCCGTGAGCGTCTGCAGGCGTTCCAGGGTGTGGTCATCGCCCGCCGTAACCGCGGTCTCAACTCCGCCTTCACGGTGCGTAAGGTGTCCCACGGTGTAGGTGTGGAGCGGGTGTTCCAGCTGCACAGCCCGATCATCGATTCCATCGAAGTGAACCGTCGTGGTGACGTGCGTCGCGCCAAGCTGTACTTCCTGCGTGAGCGCTCCGGTAAGTCCGCGCGGATCAAGGAAAAAATCCGCAAGCAATAATCTTGCTCGCGGTTGTTCCGCCGCGAGCCATGTCGTCTCAGCCTTTGCTGTAGGGCAATTCGGAGACGACCTCTGGTCCGGCGGACGCTCCCATAAAAAAGGGCCACCTCAGGGTGGCCCTTTTTTATGTGCGGGTGTCTCTATTTAGAGACCGCCCGGAACACCGCCAGAATCACCAGGGCACCGATTATCGCGGTCACCAGGCTGCCCAGGCTGAACGAGCCCACTGGGCCACCGATGCCCGCCATGGCGCCTAGCCAGCCGCCGACAATGGCGCCGATGATGCCGAGAATGGTGGTCAGAATGAATCCCCCGCCGTCGCGGCCAGGCATGATCCATTTGGCGATAATGCCCGCCAAAAGCCCCAGTACGATCCACGATAAAATGCCCATAAAACGTTCTCCTTGGCCGATGTGTTGATCACTTTAAGTATGCCTGCGCCCGCGAGCCGGGGCGGGTAATAAAAGGTAAAACCAGAACGTGATTGAAGCGTGAGGGCGACGATTGTGTTTTGCGCCGTGATTGCCAATACTCGCGGCATGAACTCTCCCCGCAAGCCGCTGCTCGGCGACACCGACCAGACTCTGATTGACGCCTGGCTGGACAACCAGTGGCTGGAGCGTGGCCTCAGCCGTCACACCCTGGAAAGCTACGGTCGCGATCTGCGCCAGTTCGGTGAATGGCTTGCCGACGCGGGCCTGGGCCTTGGCCGCTGTGACCGTGAGCGCTTGCTGACCTTTCTCGCCGACCGGCACCGCCAGGGCGTGGGCGCGCGCTCGGTGGCGCGTCAGTTATCCGCACTGAAAAGCTTTTTTCGCTGGATGAAGCGCGAAGGGCGCATCGGCGAGGACCCGACCCTCAATGTGGCTCGTCCGCGTACCGGCCGGGCCCTGCCGAAGACACTCTCTGAAGCGGATGTGGAGGCGCTGTTGCGCGCCCCGGACCTGGACGACAGTCTGGGCCTGCGTGACCGCGCCATGCTCGAAGTGCTGTACGCTTCCGGCTTGCGGGTGTCGGAGCTGGTGGGCTTGACGCTCAGCCAGGTCAACCCCCGCCAGGGTCTGGTGCGGGTGATCGGCAAGGGCGACAAGGAGCGGCTGGTGCCGCTGGGCGAGGAGGCACTGCACTGGCTGGAGCGTTACCTGCGCGATGCCCGGCCGTCGCTGTTGGGCGAGCACCGTGAAGTGCTGTTTCCCAGCCGCCGTGGCGGTTTCATGACGCGCCAGACGTTCTGGCACCGGATTAAGTTGCTGGCGGTGCGGGCCGGGGTGCAAAAGCCGCTATCGCCCCATACACTGCGGCATGCGTTCGCCACGCATCTGCTAAATCATGGCGCCGACCTGCGCGTGGTGCAGATGTTGCTGGGGCACAGTGACCTGTCCACCACGCAGATTTACACCCACGTCGCGCAACAGCGGTTACAAGAGGTGTACCAACAACACCATCCGCGCTCGGGAACCTGAGGGCGGACCCGGGCTCCAAAGGCCCTGGGAACCCGAACAACTGGAGAACAACGATGAAAGCGATGTTTAGTGTCCCTATGGCGACCTTGGCGGCCACACTGCTCGCCATGTCCGCCGTCGCCCAGGGCGCGGGGGAAATCGACGAGAAAGCCTTCAAGAGCCAGTTTCAGGACGCCTTTCCGCGTACCGAAATCACCAGCATCCGGCCCGCCGCCGAGGGACTGGTGGAAGTGGAGCTCAATGGCCGCGAGATCATCTACGCCTCCGAAGACGGTCGCCTGGTGTTCACCGGTGATGTGATCGAGCTGCGCGACAGCGGTCCGGTCAACCTCAAGGAAGCCCGCTACCAGAAAGTGCGCACCGAAGGCCTGGCCGATCTGGACCCGGACGCCCTGATCACCTACCCGGCGAAGGGCAAGGAAAAGGCCGAGATCTACGCTTTCACCGATATCACCTGCGGCTACTGCCGCAAGATGCATCGCCACATCGAGGAATACACCGAAGCCGGCATCACCGTGCATTATCTGGCGTTCCCCCGTGGCGGTCCGCAGGCCGGCAGCGCCGAGGACATGCGCCACATCTGGTGTGACGACAAACCGGCCCAGGCGCTCACCGCCGCCAAGCTTAACAATGAGATCTCCGACGCCGAGCTCGCCGAGTGCGCCGCCGCCGTGGACGAGCAATATCAGCTGGGTCTTGAGTTCGGGGTGCGCGGCACGCCGGCGGTGTATTCCGTGGACGGCGCCCAGCTGGGTGGTTACGTTACCCCGGAGCAGCTTAACCAGCGTTTGGGCCTCTAGCGGTCGGCCGCTCCAGGCCCCGCCACACGGCGCTTTCGGCGCCGTTCACCGGTTCTTTACATTGACGGCGCAGGGTTGCGCCGTTAATGTGTCCGGCTTCCGATGACCCCGCCCAAGGTGACGCCGTGGAAGCTGATTTTCAGCGCATTAAGCGCCTGCCCCCCTATGTCTTCAATATCGTCGGCGAGTTGAAGATGGCGGCCCGTGCGCGCGGCGAGGACATCATTGATTTCGGCATGGGCAATCCGGATCAGCCCACTCCGAAGCACATCGTCGACAAGCTCACCGAAACCGCCCAGCGCGGCGACACCCATCGCTATTCCCAGTCCAAGGGCATACCGCGTCTGCGCAAGGCGATCAGCGACTGGTACCAGCGCCGCTACGACGTCAGCCTGGATCCGGAAACCGAAGCCATTGTCACCATCGGTTCCAAGGAAGGCCTGGCGCACCTGGCGCTGGCCACCATGGGGCCCGGTGACACCGTGCTGGTGCCCAACCCTAGCTACCCGATCCACCCCTACGGTTTCGTGATCGCCAACGCGGACATCCGCCATGTGCCGCTGGTGCCCGGCGTGGACTTCTTCGAGGAGCTGGTGCGTGCGATCAAGGAAGCCTGGCCCAAGCCGAAACTGCTGGTGCTGAATTTTCCGGGCAACCCCACCGCCCAGTGCGTGGACCTGGAGTTCTTCGAAAAGGTGGTGGCCATCGCGCGGGAGTACGGCATCTGGGTGGTGCACGATATCGCTTACGCGGACATTGTCTTCGACGGCTACCAGGCGCCCTCGATCCTGCAGGTGGAAGGTGCCCGTGATGTGGCGGTGGAGTTCTTCTCGTTGTCCAAGAGCTATAACATGCCCGGCTGGCGAGTGGGGTTCTGCTGTGGCAACCCGCAACTGATTCAGGCCCTCGGGCGGATCAAATCCTACCTGGATTACGGTACCTTCACGCCGATCCAGGTGGCCGCCATCGCCGCTCTGGAGGGCGATCAGAGCTGCGTGGGCGAGATCCGCGACATGTACCAGCGTCGGCGCGACGTGCTTTGCGACGGTCTGAACGAGCTGGGCTGGACGGTGGAGAAGCCCCGCGCCACCATGTTCGTCTGGGCGCGTATTCCCGAGACCTACCGGCGGATGGGCTCGCTGGAGTTTTCCAAGAAACTGCTTCAGGAAGCGGGCGTGGCGGTGTCGCCGGGTATTGGCTTCGGTGAATACGGCGACGACCATGTGCGTTTCGCACTGATCGAAAACGAACAACGTACCCGGCAGGCGTTGCGCGGCATCAAGAAGATGTTCCGCGCCGACGGCGTGGCCGGCGAATGAAAAGAGAGGATGCCAAGGTGAATGCGGTAAAGGTCGGCATAGCAGGTCTGGGCACGGTGGGCTCCGGCACGGTCAACGTTCTGCAGCGTAACGCCCGGGAAATCGCCCGGCGCGTGGGCCGCCCGATCGATGTTTCGCACATCGGCGCCCGCCGCGACAATCCGGCGTGCGACATCAACGGTATCCGCGTATCGCGGGATATT
>JBFJUC010000160.1:0-6211 GCA_041624875.1 Alcanivorax sp. | reverse complement strand
TGTGGCTGAGGCGAAAGCCGGTCTGGAATTCGCTCAGGGCGACCCGCCGGAACACCTCTTCCAGGTGGTTGAATTCGGTTTTCTCGGTGCGCAGGAAACGGCGCCGGGCCGGCGTATTGAAGAACAGGTCGCGCATGGTGACGGTGCTGCCGCGCGGGTGCGCGGTGGGCGCCACCGACGGCGCCATGTCGCGGCCTTCCACGGTGACTTGCCAGCCTTCCGCCTGGTCGCCGCTGTTGCTGGCCAGGCTCAGCCGCGATACCGAGCTGATCGCCGCCAGCGCTTCGCCCCGGAAGCCCAGGGTGCCGATCGCCTCCAAGTCTTCGAGACCGCGGATCTTGCTGGTGGCGTGGCGCGACAGGGCCAGCGGCAGGTCGTCCTGATCAATGCCACCGCCGTCGTCGCGCACCCGGATCAACTTGGTGCCGCCCTGCTCCACGTCCACGCTGATCTGACGGGCGCCGGCGTCGAGCGCGTTTTCCAGCAACTCCTTGAGCACCGAGGCGGGGCGCTCCACCACCTCGCCGGCGGCGATCTGGTTGGCGAGCCGGGAATCCAGCCGATGAATCTTTGCCACAGGGAACTCTCTTTACTGAAACCGGGTTGTGCCCTCAGGACCGGGGAATAGTCAGCGTCTGGCCCACCATGATGCGATCATCGCGGATATCATTGGCGGCGCGCAGGGCCTGCTCGGAGACCTGGTACTGGCGGGCGATGCCGGACAGGGTATCACCGGGCTGGATGCGATGCTGCTCGCCGTTCTCACGCCGCTGGGCGGCGAACCAGCTGCCCGGCGCCGGGTGGGTGCGGAAATACTGCTTCACGCCGTTGACGATGGAGCGCGCCAGCTTCTCCTGATGGGCGCTGGAGCTGAGATTGCGCGCCTCCTGCCGGTTGGAAATAAAGCCGGTTTCCACCAGCACCGAGACCATCTCCGGCTCCTTGAGCACCACGAAAGCGGCCTGCTCCACGGTTTTACGACCGCCGTGCAGCTTGGTGATCTGCCCCATCTCTTCAAGAATCTGGCGGCCCAGGTAGAGGCTGTGCGCCATGGAGCCGCTCATGCGCATGTCCGCCAGCACATTGAGCAGGTTGGAGTCGTCTTTCTCTTCCTCGTAGACGCCGGCCACTTTGTCCGACTCATTGGCCATCTTCGCCACGTAGGCGGCGCGGGCGCTGGTGGCGCCGCGATTAGACAGGGCGAACACGCTGGCGCCGTGGGCGCGGGGGTCGGTGAAGGCATCCGCGTGGATGGAAATAAACACATCGGCGTGGTTGTCCTGGCGCGCCACCCGGCGGCGTTCGGCCAGCGGCACATAGTAGTCGCCGTCGCGGACCATCACCGCTTTGATGCCCGGCTCCTGGTCGATGCGCGCCTTCACCTTGCGGGCGATCTGCAGCACCACCTCTTTTTCCAACAGATTGCCGGGACCGAGAGCGCCCGGGTCTTCACCGCCATGCCCCGGGTCGATGGCGACAATCATCTGGCGCGGCTCGCCGCTGTCCGCCTCGGGTTCCTCGATGGTTTTCACCGGCTGCGGGTCGCTGTCGAACAGGTCCACCACCAGGCGCCAGCTGTGCGGGTCCACCGGCTTAAGCAGATTGGTGCGCGGGCGCACCGCCTCACTGAGATCGAACACCACCCGCGTTTTATTCTCGTGCTTGCCCACGCGGATGTTCTCGATCGGGCTGTCCTTGTAATCCAGGGTGCTCACGTCGAACGCCAGATCCGCGTCCATGAGGTCCACCACCACCCGGTCCGGGTTGGCCAGCTTGTCCAGGGAGTGCTCCACCGGCTCGGGCAGATCGAACACGATACGGGTGTGGTCCGGGGCCCGGTGCAGGCGCACGGAGTCCACGGTGATGGCCGCGCGGGCGCCGACCATAGCCACCAGGCCGGCCAGCAGCACGGCCATTTTCAGCCCGTTGCGGCGCCCCCATTTACGGACACGGTTATCAGCCATGGGCCCATTCCAGCTTCGCATATCGTCCCTGTTTCTCCACGGCCAGGGTCACGGTGAGGTCCGGCGGCGGAATAACACCGCTTCCACGTTCGGGCCACTCCAGCACGCACAGTGCATGACCGTCAAAGTAGTCGCGAATGCCGATCATCTCCAGTTCCTCGGGGTCCCCGAGCCGATATAAATCAAAATGATAGATATGGACGCCCGCCACGTCATAGGGTTCCACCAACGTATAGGTGGGGCTCTTCACCGAGCCGGTGTGCCCCAGAGCCCGCAGCAGCCCGCGCACCAACGTGGTCTTGCCGGCACCCAGGTCGCCGCGCAGATAAACGCAATCACCGGCGCCCAGCCGCGACGCCAGCGCGGCGCCCAGATCCAGTGTGGCCTGCTCGTCGGCGAGAAAGTGCTGTTCATTCATCTAACGCTCGTCGTTTCCGTTTAGCACCGGCCGCAGCGCGGCCAGCAGGTCGGTGGCCAGCAAACCCCGCTCGCCGTCCGCGGCGGCGGCCCGGTCGGCGGCGCGGGCATGGGCCATGGCGCCCAGCGCCGCCGCTTGATAGCCGGGCAAGCCCTGGGCGTGCAGGGCGGCGATCACGCCGGTGAGCACATCGCCCATACCGCCCGTGGCCATGCCCGGGTTGCCGTCGCTGATCAGCGCCGTGCCACCCTCACCGCGCACCAGCGTGCCCAGCCCCTTGAGCAAAACGGTGCCGCCATAGCGGGCGGCGAGGCTTTCCAGCGCCGCGAACCGGTCCGTCTGAATCGTGGCGCCGTCACTGCCGAGCAGGCGCGCCGCCTCACCGGGGTGCGGTGTGAGAATCCAATTATCGCGGGCGTCGGCGTCCATCTCCACCAGCAGGTTGAGGCCGTCGGCGTCGATCACCAGCGGTAACCCGCTTTCCAGGACTGCTTCCAGCAGCACCCGGCCCCAGGGGCCGGCGCCCAGGCCCGGGCCCACCGCCACCACCGAGGCTTTTTCCAGCAGCGGGCGCAGCGATTCGGCACCGTCCACGCCGCGCACCATGATCTCCGGCTGCCGGGCGAGCACCGCCGGGGCGTGTTCCGGCCGCGTCGCCAGACTGACCAGCCCGGCGCCGCAGCGCGCCGCCGCTTGAGCCGTCATCAGCGGCGCCCCGGCGAAACCGTGATCGCCACCCACCACCAGCACGTGGCCGAAATGCCCTTTGTGCGCGTCGCGCCGCCGGGGCGGCAGCCATTGCCGCAAACGGGCCGGTGTGGGCCGCCACACCGGTCTTTCAATGTGCTGGTACACCGGTCGGTCCACGCCCAGATCGTCGAACAGCAGCTCGCCGCTGTGCACCGGGCCAGCGCCGGTGAGCAGGCCCCGATTCACGCCGATAAAGGTGATCGTACAGTGGGCGCTAAGCACGGCGCCGGCTTGCGCGCCGGTGTCGGCGTTGAGACCGGAGGGCACATCCAGGGCCAGCACCGGTTTGCAGAGCCCCTCCAGCGCCTCGATCAAAACGCGCATGTCGTCGCGCAGCGCGCCGCTGATGCCCGTGCCGAGCAGGCCGTCCACCAACAAGGGCGCGTCGACCGGCAGGTTATCCGGGGACAGCGCCTGCATCGGCACGCCGGCATCGCGGGCGCGCAAAGCCATGGTGCGGGCGTCGCCTTTCATCCGTTCCGGGTCGCGCAGTTGGTAGATCACCGGCTCCAGGCCGGCCTCGCGGGCCAGCCGCGCCACCACATAGCCGTCGCCGCCGTTATTGCCGCCGCCGCACAACACCGCCGGGCGCGACGCCGCCGGCCAGCGCGACAGCGATAGCTCGAACGCGGCGCGACCGGCGCGCTCCATCAGTTCCTCGCCGCTTAAGCCAGCGGCGCCGGCCAGGCGGTCCAGCTCGCGAGTCTGATCGGCGCTGTACAGCGCCTCGGGTAACGATCTTACGGGCATTCGCTGCTATCCTGGGCTCCGCCGTGGAAGCTTCGCTGCGGTATTCGACGACAGTATATAAGACACTCATGCCCAACCGCACCACACCTCAATGGGACCTGTACGGCGTCCATCTGGCCGCGTTCATGCTGGCGGGCACCGCCCTGTTCGCCAAGTTGGTGCCGCTGCCGGCGCTGGACATCACCGCGCTGCGCGGCGCCATCGCCGCGGTCGCCCTGCTGCTGGTAATGCTGCTGGGGCGGGCCCAATTGCGGCTGCCGTCGGCGCGTCACTACCTGGCCATGCTGGTTGGCGGCCTGCTCTTCGCGGTCCACTGGATGACCTATTTCCATGCCATGCAGGTGTCCACGGTGGCGGTCGGGGTGGTGGCCCTGCTCACCTTCCCAGTGATCACTGCGATGATCGAACCCCCGCTGCTGGCGCGGCGCCCGCCGGACCGGCCGGCACTAATCGCCGGCCTGGGCGTGCTGGCCGGCGTCACACTGATCGGCCTGGAAGGCGGCCTGGGCGGCAATGTGCCGCTGGGGCTTGCCGTAGGCGTGTTTTCCGCGACGCTTTATTCGCTGCGTAACCTGCTGCAGAAGCGGTTTCTGCAGGGCGTTTCCGGCCCCCAGGTGATGCTCTATCAGGGCACCCTGACCGCGCTTTTGTTCGCGCCTTTTCTCAGCGTCTCTCCCGGCGCGCTGACGCTCGGCACCTGGGGGCTTTTGCTGCTGCTGGGCACCGTCTTCACCGCCGTGCCGCACACCTTGATCACCCACGCACTGCGCCGCGTCAGCGCCACCGGCGTGTCGTTCGTGCTCGCCCTGCAAGTGCCCTACGCCACCTTGCTGGCGGCGCTGGTGCTGTCGGAAATACCCGGCCCCCTGGCGATTCTCGGCGGCGCCCTGGTGGTCGGCGCCGCCCTGTACGTGACCACCTGGCAACGGCGCGCGGCCCTGGCCGCGGCCGGCAGCGGTTGATCGCAAGGCTATGGATTTCGTCGACCTGAAACAGCGCATTGCCGAACACGCCCGGGCGTTGGGCTTCCAGCAAATGGGCGTCGCCGATCTGGATTTGAACCAGGCGGAGCAGCGTCTGCACGACTGGCTGGCCGCCGGCCGCCACGGCGAGATGGGCTGGATGGCCGCCCACGGCAACAAGCGCTCGCGGCCGGCGGAGCTGGAACCGGACACCGTGCGTGTGCTGTCACTGCGCATGGACTATCTGCCACCGGACACCCAGCCGGTGAAAGTGCTGCAGCAAAAAGAAAAAGCCTATGTGTCGCGCTACGCCCTGGGCCGCGACTACCACAAGCTGGTGCGCAAGCGGCTCGCGCGGCTGGCGGCGCTGATCCGCGAGGAAGTGGCCGACACCCGTCTGGCTCGCGCCTTCGTGGACAGCGCGCCGGTGATGGAAAAGCCGCTCGCCGAGAAAGCCGGGCTCGGCTGGCAGGGCAAGCACACGCTGATTCTCAATCGCCACGCCGGCAGCTGGTTTTTCCTCGGCGAAATTTACACCGACCTGCCGCTGCCGGTGGACACACCCGCCGAGGACCACTGCGGCAAGTGTTCCGCCTGCATGACGGTGTGCCCCACGGACGCCATTGTCGCGCCTTACCAGCTGGACGCCCGGCGCTGCATCTCCTATCTGACCATCGAGCATCCCGGATCGATCCCGGAGGATCTGCGGCGCGGCATCGGCAACCGGGTGTTCGGCTGCGACGACTGCCAGCTGATGTGCCCCTGGAATCGCTTCGCCTCGCACAGCAAGGAGACCGATTTCCAGCCGCGCCACGGCCTGGCGGACAGCGAGCTGGTGACGCTGTTCCAATGGGATGAAGCCACCTTCCTGCGTCGCACCGAGGGCTCGCCGATCCGCCGCGCCGGCTACGAGCGCTGGCGGCGCAACCTGGCGGTGGCGCTGGGCAACGGCCCGGCCACAGCCGAGGCGCTGGCGGCTCTGAAAGCCGCGCTCAACGACCCCAGCGACCTGGTGCGCGAACACGCCACCTGGGCCCTTCAGCGCCTCCGCGAAAAATAAGCTCCCTGTGCGAGCGGGCCCTGCCCGCGAAAGGGTGGCTTTAGCCACCCGGCAAAGGTTGCCCCGCAGGATCCCAGAGACCCGGGTTCTCCGATGTTCGGTGCTCCGTATCGGAGACGCGGTGCAATGGTGGTGCCTTCCGGGACCGCTCAAGCCGTCCATGGCCGCTGTTAGTTTGGCCCTCCCTGGCCAAACAGCTCCCTCCAGGCACCACCATTGCCCCGCTCACTGGGCAGCGGAACCGCCACGGGTCAGAAATGCCGCCCGGACCTTTCTACGAAGCTCTGGCGGCGAATCTCCCAAGGAG
>JBFJUC010000159.1:0-6222 GCA_041624875.1 Alcanivorax sp. | reverse complement strand
GCAAACCATCCTGAACAGCTCCTACGATATCGCCCGGGAACTGTTCCAGGCCTATAACCCGGAATTCCAGGCCTACTGGAAAGAGCAGACCGGTGAGGACATCACCATCAAGCAGTCCCACGCCGGTTCCTCCAAGCAGGCCCGCGCCATCCTCCAGGGGCTGGAAGCGGACGTGGTCACCTTCAACCAGGTCACCGACGTCAACGTGCTGCACGACAAGGGCAACCTGATCCCCGAGAACTGGAACGAGCGGCTGCCCAACAACGCCAGCCCCTACTACTCCACCACCGCCTTCCTGGTGCGCAAGGGCAACCCCAAGAACATCCAGGGCTGGGACGATCTGGCCAAGGACGGTGTGGACGTGGTGTTCCCCAACCCGAAAACCTCGGGCAACGGCCGCTACACCTATCTGGCCGCCTGGATGGCCGCCGAAGAACGCTTCGACGGCGACGAGAAGAAAATCCGCGATTACATGACCCGTTTCCTGGGCAACGTGGCGGTGTTCGACTCCGGCGGCCGCGGCGCCACCGTGACCTTCGCCGACCGTGAAATCGGCGACGTGCTGATCAGCTTCGAGTCGGAAGTGAACAACATCCGCAAGCAGTACGGCACCGGCGACTACGAAGTGGTGGTGCCCAAGACCTCGGTACTGGCGGAATTCCCGGTCAGCGTGGTGGATGACGTGGTCGACGAACGTGGCACCCGCGAGGTCGCCACCGCCTACCTGGAGCACCTCTACGACAAGGACATCCAGCAGCTGCTGACCACCTTCAACTACCGCGTGCATCACCCGGAAGTGGTCAAGGCCACCGAAGACCAGTTTCCGCCGGTGAAGCTGCTCAAAGTCGAGGATTACTTCGGTTCCTGGCAGAACGCCCAGGACACCCACTTCGCCTCCGGCGGCGTGCTCGACGAACTGCAGGCGCAGGCGCGGAGACGCTAATTTGGCCATCCTGCGCACCCGGCACTCGGTATTACCCGGCTTCACGCTCAGCTTCGCGCTGAGCGTGTTGTTTATTTCGCTGGTGATTCTGGTGCCGCTGTCCGGGCTGGTGCTGCACGTCAGCGAGATGACCTGGGACCGCTACTGGTCGGTGATCACCAACCCGCGCAGCCTGGCCAGCTTCAAAGTGACACTGCTGGCCGCCGCCGGCGCCAGTGCCATCAACGCGGTGGTGGGGCTATTGCTGGCCTGGGTGCTGGTGCGTTACCGCTTCCCCGGGCGCCGCATCATGGACGCCCTGGTGGATCTGCCCTTCGCCCTGCCCACCGCCGTGGCCGGCCTGACGCTGTCAGCGCTGTTCGCCGCCAACGGCTGGCTGGGCCAGTGGTTCGAGGCGATCGGCATTCCGGTGGCCTATACGCCGCTGGGCATCATGATCGCGATGAGTTTCACCAGCCTGCCGTTCGTGGTGCGCGCGGTGCAGCCGGTGCTGGAGGATCTGACCCCCGATGTGGAAGAAGCCGCCGCCACCCTGGGCGCCACGCCCATGGCCTCGTTCTTCCGCGTGGTGCTGGCGCAGCTGATGCCGGCGCTGCTCACCGGCACCGCCCTGGCGTTTACCCGCAGCCTGGGCGAGTACGGCGCGGTGATCTTTATCGCCGGCAATATGCCGTTCGAAACCGAGATCATCTCGCTGCTGGTGAACATCCGCCTGGAAGAGTACGACTTCGCCGCCGCCAGTGCCCTGGCCTCGGTGATCCTGGGCGCCTCCCTGGTGCTGCTGTTCGGCATCCAGATGGTACAAGGACGTATGATCCGCCGCTGGCACGGCAGCTGAACACAGTTAAGAGTTAACAGTGAATAGTTAACAGCGACGGAGCAAACCTGGTTGGCTTTCCCGCAGCCTGCGGCCGGTATGGGCTGCGTGTTGCCGCCGTGTCGCGGGCACGGCCTTCACGCCTCGTCAGGCCCGGCCCGCGCCAACTATTAACTGTTCACTGTTAACTCTTAACTGCCTTTTATAGTGCGACGGCGCGGCCGATAAACAGCACCGGTCCGGTGGGCCGGGGTTCCGGCGAGCCGCCCGGCGGCTCCAGGGTCAGCTCGAACAGCTGGCCGCTTTCCACACCGCCGACCTGCTCGGCGGGAATCACCAGGCTGCGGCCCGGCTCCACCAGCCCCAGAGAGCGGGGACCTTTGGCGTTGTTTTCCAGGGTCCAGAATTGCACGCTGCGGTCGGCGCGGTAATCCGCCTGCTGGGCCAGCGGCGTCAGTTGCAGGTCGCCATTGTCCGCCACGGTGATCCGCCAGCCCGGTTGCGCCGCCTCGCCCGGCGCCTGCAGCACCACCGTGTACACCGGCGCCGGCTGGCGCAGCGGTCCCACCGCCAGCACCAGCGCCACCAGCAGAGCGGCGCTGGCGAAGCGCCAGGTGGGCGCGCTCTGCCACAGGCCGCGCCACCAGGGCACGGCGATGCCGGTCTCGCGGGCCAGCCGCCGCCACAGACCGGGCGGCAGACGCGCCGGCTCCAACAGCTCGGCGGCGCCCACCCAGTGTTCGCGCCAGTACGCGGCCTGCCGCGCGGCCTGCTCGTCCTCCGCCAACCAGCGCTCGATCTCCACCGTCTGCTCGCCACGGTGCAGACCGAGTACGTACTCGGCGATCAGCAGACGCTGTTCTTCCTGGTTATCGGGAATCATAGCCGCAGACACTCCTGAAGCCCTTTAAGCCCGGTGCGAACCCGGCTTTTGATGGTGCCCAGGGGCACCGCTAATGTGTCGGCGATCTGCTCGTAGGTAAAACCCTGATAGAACGCCATCAATATCGGCCGGCGCCGGTCGCCCTGCAAACCGCGCAGGCATTCCTGCATGGCGCGCCGCTGGTCGGACTGCATCGAGCACTGCTCCGGATTCGGCCCGGGGTCGGGCCAGTCGTCGCCAGGCAGAGCCTCGGCCTCGTCACGCTTCACGCGACGGTGTTGATTGATCAATCGGTAGCGCAGCAACGCGTACAACCAAGCCCGGGCGCTGCCCTTTTCGGGACGGAACCGGACCGCGTTACGCCACACCTGCACGAAGGTATCCTGCAGCGCTTCTTCCGCCGAGCCGGGATCACCGGTGAGCCGGCGTGCCAGGGCGAGCATCCGGGGCGCTTCCAAGCGATACAGCCTTTGAAACGCTGTGCCGTCGCCTCGAGCACAGGCCAGCAGTAAAACCGTAGCTTGCTCCAATTCCTCGTTCGACTCGTCCATGGCATGTCCGGCGCGATGTGAATAAAACGCGATGGTCCGCCTTGCCGCGAGAAGGCCGTGTCAACGTCCGGCGACGAAGCCAGTTTTGTAGAACCTTTCGTTGCTCGATTCCGGGAAAAGAGCCGCCCTTGCGGGCGGCTCGTTCCGGTTCTCGCTGGTTCTTTACGTTACTCGGGCGCGCGGCCCAGGTAATCGGCGATCAGAACCACGGATTCCGGCGCCGCCTGGGCGATGGAAGCGTCCGGGGCCAGGTCACCGCCCGGTGAGCTGAGGATATTATCGAATCGCAGCACCATGCCCTGGGACTTTTCAGCCACATAGAGGTTGGTACCGTCGAACGCGATATCCACCGGGTTGCCGAGCTGGGTATTGCCGACAGCCGCGTTGTCCTCGTCATCGATGCGCACCGCCACATTGGTGGTGCCATCGGCGGTGGAGGCATTATTGAGGACGTACAGCTTACCGTCGGTGGGGTTCCCGCCGCTGCCCACGTCGGAGACGATCAGCTTGTCACCGTCGGCGACATGCACGATGCCGTGCAGGTTGGTGGGCGCCGCGAACGGGGTGCCGCCCTCGGCCGGCGTGATGATGCGGTCGGCGCCACCGGCGCCCCGGTCGGTGCTGAAGTCGTCGAACACGCCCACGGTACCGTCGGTGAGCGCCACGTACAGGCGGTCGCCGGCGGGATCATAGTCCAGGTCCCACGGCTGCACGGTGAGTGTCACGTTGAAGATCGGCGCCACGTTACCGTCCGCCTGGGCACCGAAGACGCGCACGGACCCGGGGGCGTTGTTTTCCGCCACCAGCACCCAGCCCAGCTCGTCGGCGATGTCGAAGCCTTTCGGCGCCACCAGGCCGGTGTTGCCACCGGAGATCAGACGGTCGCGGCTAACATTAAAGCTTTCGCCATCGCGAGCCACGCCGACCCGGTTGAGCACGCCGATACCGCCGTCATAGGTGATGTAGGCATCGCCGGTCTGATTAACGCTGATGCTTTCGATCAGCTGATTGGAGGTGAAATCACGGGAGGCGGCGCTCAGATCGGTATCGTAAACCAGCACGTCCGGGTTACCGTCCACCGCGCCCGGGTTACGGGTCACCATCACGCCGTTAATCGCCACCGCGCTGTCTTCAAGATCCGACAGGTCCGGTTGCACCGGGCTGTCCACCAGCAGCGCCAGGGACTCGGGCTTGGTGCTGTCCACCATCTTGTCCGGGGCCACGTCACCGGAAGGCCCGCTAAACACGTTGCGGTAGACCAGAATAGCGTCATTGGATTTTTCCGCGATGTACGCGGTGCCGCCGTCGAGAATCAGGTCCACGGGGTTACCCAGAGACGTGGACGGGCCGTTCACCGTGCGCGCCGGGGTCACGGTGCCGTTGGCGCTGGAGGCATTTTCAATCACGTACAGGCGGCCGTCATCGGCGATCGCGGCGTCACCCACATCGGTGATCACCAGGGTGTCGCTGTCGGCGTCATAGGCGATGCCGTGAATGTTGGAGGTGGCGCCGGCACTGTCCGGCGTGATCACGCGGGCGCCGCCCACGGTGAAGCCGTTCGCCACGTAGTCGTCGGCGACCAGCACGGTGCCATCGGTCATCGCCAGGAACACCCGGTCAGCGGCTTCGTCGTAGGCGAGATCCCAGGCGTTGCCGGCCAGGGCGGTGGACGCCAGGGGCATGGCGCCCATGCCGGCGGTGGTGCCGTACACTTCGATGGTATTGCCGTTCACGTTGGCGGCCATGATCAGGCCCGCCTGGTGAGCAATCGCCACGCCTTTCAGGTTGGCGGAGCCCGTGGCGGTGAAGGAGCGGTCCAGGGTCGCCACCGGAGCGGCGCCGTCCTGACGGTCGAGGAGTTTATGCAGGGTCTGTACGCTGCTGGGCACCGCGGTGTCGTTGGCGGCGTACACATTGCCAAGCAGATCCAGGACGATGCCTTCATTGGCGTCGGCGTTGAACGTGGACTGCACTTGCAGGCCGCTGTCGAGCTGGTCGATCTGGCCGACGCTGCCGCCGCCGTTATGCATCACCAGCAGGGGCGAATCCTGATTGCCGCCATTATTGTTGCCGGGAACGAAACTGCTGCCACCATTGCCACCACAGGCGGCCAGGGTCACGGCCAGTGCCAGCGGCGACAGCCAGTAAAGACCATTGGTATTTAAGTTCATGCTCTCTCTCCTTGCTTCATCATGAAGGGGGCGGCCGGAGGTCGCCCGAACCGGGAATCGAGATCCCGTAAGGGGATACCCGCGCTTCGCCGATCCGGATGTAGCAAAACGTAACGTTTTGTAATCACGCGGAGGGGCCCGTGATCTAACGGCATGGCGAAAGGATATAAATGAGCGCTTTATTTTGCCGTTCCGGAATATAGAATCATCACCTCCCGGCAGGCGCGCCCTGCCCGACAGCCACAACGAGGAGCCCACCACTCATGCCCTCCGCCAACCGGCCCCACAAATGGCACCAATGGACGCTGATCGCCGCCGCGTTCGCCGCCGTGGTGGTGCTGCTGGTGTTGCCGCTGGTGGTGATCTTCGCCGAGGCCTTTGCCCAGGGCGCCGGCATGGTGGCCAGCAACCTGACCAGCGACGACATGATCGGCGCCATCCAGCTCACCGTGATCGTGGCGCTGATCACGGTGCCGGTGAATCTGGTGTTCGGCGTGCTGCTGGCCTGGTGCGTGACCCGCTACGAGTTCCGTGGTCGCAAGCTGCTCAGCACTCTGATCGATATCCCGTTCGCGATGTCGCCGGTGGTCGCCGGCCTCTGCTATCTGGTGGTGTACGGCGGCCAGGGCCTGGTGGGCCAGTGGCTGGACGACCGCTTCGACGTGCAGTTGATGTTCGCGCTGCCGGGCATGGTAATGGTGACCGTGTTCGTCACCTGTCCCTATGTGGCCCGGGTGCTGATACCACTGATGCAGTCCCAGGGCACCGAGGAAGAGGAAGCGGCGATCCTGCTGGGCGCCTCCGGCTGGCAGGCCTTCTGGTACGTAACGCTGCCGAGAATCCGCTGGGCGCTGCTG
>JBFJUC010000158.1:0-6265 GCA_041624875.1 Alcanivorax sp. | reverse complement strand
GTTACCCTGATCCCTACACCGTTTCCCATTCAAGCAAGGAGTTGCATCTCTAATGTCGGACGACTATTCCGATAATGGCACCAGCCGAAGTTGGTTGGAGCGCGTCGGCCAGTTCTTCACCTCCACCCCCGGATCACGGGACGAACTGCTGGACCTGATGCGCTCCATGCGCGACAGCGACATTATTGACGGCGACACCCTGGGCATTATCGAAGGCGCCATCTGCGTCAGCGAAATGCAGGTGCGCGAGATCCTGATTCCCCGATCGCAGATGGTCAGCATCCGTGCCTCCGACGACCCACGCGACTTTCTGCCCACCATCATCGACTGCGCCCACAGCCGCTTTCCGGTGCTGGGCGACGATCCGGATGAGATCATCGGCATCCTGCTCGCCAAGGATCTGCTGGCACTGATCCTGGAACCGGCGCGCATGGAGCGTTTCGTGATCAAGGACCATGTGCGCTCGGCCATGGTGGTGCCGGAATCCAAACGGCTGGATTCCCTGCTGCGCGAATTCCGCATCACCAAGAATCATATGGCCATTGTGGTCAACGAATACGGCGGCGTGGCCGGCCTGGTCACCATCGAGGACGTGCTGGAACAGATCGTCGGCGAAATCGAGGACGAACACGACGTCGATGACGACGACTACCTGATCAAGGACCTGGAAGGCGACGACTTCACGGTCAAAGCGATCACCCCCATCGATGAATTCAACGAGCACTTCAAAACCCAGTACCGCGACGATGAATTCGACACCATCGGCGGTCTGGTGATGCAGGCCTTCGGCCATCTGCCGCAGCGCGAGGAATCGGTGGACATGGGCGATCTGCGCTTCACCGTGCTCAGCGCCGACGGCCGCACCATCCGTTTGCTGCGGGTAGCGCCGCTGGACGCCAGCGATGACGCCGATACCACGGACGACTGATGACGCCGCTGCGCTTCCTGGTACGCCGACGCAGTGCCTTCAATCAGATCACCCGGGGGCTGGACCTTAATCTGAAATCCCGGCTGCGCCAGGTGTTCTTCTGGCTACTGGTACTCACCGCGCTGCATACCGCGGCGATGATGGCGTTCGAAGGGCTCCGCTGGGACGACGCCCTGTGGCTTACCCTCACCACCCTGACCACGGTGGGCTACGGCGACCTGTCGGCGGCCACCCCCGCCGGCCGCGTCGCCACCGTACTGCTGCTTTACGTGGCCGGCATTACCCTGCTGGCACAGCTTGCCAGCGACTATATTGACCACCGCCTCAAGCGTAAGGAATACATGCTCAAAGGCCGCTGGAGATGGCAAATGAAAGACCACCTGGTAATCATCAACAGCCCCAAACACAGCCCGGCCCTGTACTTCGAACGCCTGGTGGAACAGCTGCACGCCACCGATCAGTTCGCCGAGATCCCGGTGCTGATTCTCACCGATGTGTTTCCCGACGGTCTGCCCGCCTCGCTGCGCGAACAGGGCGTGGTCCATTACCATGCCGAGTCCTCCGACCGGGACGCCCTGGAAGCGGTGGACCCGGACCGCGCCAAGGCGATCATCGTGCTGGCGCGGGACGAATACAGCCGCATCTCCGACAGCGTCACCCTGGACGTAATTCTGCAGCTCAAAGCGTTGTACGGCGACGCCCTGCCCTACACCGTGGCCGAATGCGTCCACGAGGATAACCGGCGCCGCGCCCTCAGTGTCGGCGCCAGCACCACCCTGCGCCCGGTGCGCGCCTACCCGGAAATGCTGGTGCGCTCCCTGGTAGCGCCGGGTACCGAAAAAATCCTGGAAAATCTGTTCACCCACCACGACGACCACGCCATGCGCTACGCCGTGCCGGTGGAGAACGCGGTCTGGGCGGACGTGGCCTGCCGCCTGATGAACGCCGGGCTGGGCACGCTGATGGCCTACGTCGGCGACAACGAAACCGTGGTCTGCCACCCCGCCCACGACCACCGGTTCAGCGCTGACAGCCTGATCCTGATGGTGCGCGCAGAAGCGATTCCCTCCGAACAGGCGGTGCGAGACTGCCTGGTTGAATACACCGAATGACGTGACGCCTACCCCATTCGGGGGATGCAACGGCGCGGCGGACTGGTATTCTCTCCAATTGTAAAATCAGCTCCTCGGTCACTAATAACAACATCGTCAACGTGGCTCCTTCGACGCTCCGAATGGGCCAACGTCAAGGAGAGACGCCATGCGTTATTCAGGGTTCGCCGCATTGTTATTACTGCTGCTCGCCGGCTGCGCCACCCCACCGGCGGAAAACAAAATGTCGGTCGCCCGGGAAACCGAAGCCGTCCGGGAAAAAGCCACACCGACGTCTTGCCCTTCCCTTTCAAACCAGCCCCTGCGCCGCACCCGCGCGATCAACGACCACATCGTCCGGGTCAGCCCGGACGGCCTGATGGTGGACCCGGAGCAGGCCGGCCGGCCGCTCGACCAAGCGCGGGCCCAGCAGTCCTTCCAGCACATGCTTTGCGAAGCGACGCGTCTCGCCGAGCATCACGGCGACGACCGGCCCCGCCTGCTGGTCTACGTGCACGGCGGGCTCAACAGCTACCAGCACAGCGACCAGAAAATTCACGACGGGCTGGCCTGGCGGATCATGAACGATCCACAGGACTGGCATTACCCGATTTTCATTTCCTGGAAATCAGATGCGCTGAGCACCTGGGGGGAACATATTCTGCGGCTGCGGGAAGGCAAAAAAGCCGGAGCCGTGGTCGGCGCCGCCAGCGCGCCCTTTATTCTGATCGCCGATATCGCCACCACCCTGGGCCGTTTTCCGGCCACGGTGTACTACCAGCTCAGCAATGAAAAAGACCGCGCCGCCAGCCGCGGCTTACTGATGCCACCGGGCGCCCTGTCCGGCAGCTGGAAAACCGCCAACCATAATGTCTGCGGCGAAAACGCCTGCGCCAACCCCGGTACGCTGCGCTACCAGGGCAAGCAGTCCGATCTGACCGCCAACCTGAGCCGTTATAAAACCAGCGCGCTGAACAGTGCCGGGCGGGGCAGCGCGCAAATCGTTACCTTTCCACTGCGATACACCGTGGGTAGCGTCTGGCATAGCGCGGTGTCCGCGTCCGCCTGGGACGTCATGAAACGCCGTACCCAGAACCAGTTCTTCCCGGCTTCAGACTTCGGCGGCCGCTGGCAGCCCAAGGACGTGGACCCGGTGCCCGGCGGACACCTTTTCACCATGCTGCTGAACCACGCCCGGTCGCAACCCGACGCCCAGCCGGATCTGACGCTGGTCGGACACAGCATGGGCACCCTGGTGATCAACCGCGCGCTGGAGCGTTTCCGGGATCAATGGACCGCCACCGACCTGATTGACGACGTGGTCTACATGGCCGCCGCCGCCAGCATCGAAGACAGCCTCAACGCCCTGTCGCCGATCCTCGCTGACACACCCCGGCCCGGAGAAGCGCCGGTCAACTTTTATAACCTTACCCTCAACCGCGTGGCGGAAGTCTCCGAGATGCATTACGGCGGCATTATCCCCACCGGCTCGTTACTGGTTTCAATCGACCAGCATCACGAACGACCCGAGCATGCGTTACGGCGCACCTTCGGCTCCGAAGTCAACGTGTTCTCCTCGATTCAGATCGTCGACCGGGCTCTCCGCCATAGTGACGGCGAGCTGGTGTTCAAGGCCTTCGACCGCCAGGTCGGCGCTCTGCCCTCGTCGCACGGGGATTTCGGCGCCATCGCCTTCTGGCGCCGGGAAACCTGGCAGCTGAGCAGCCAGCCCTGAACCCGGCGAGCGCCGCGCGCCGCCCGCCACCGACGGCGCGCCATGGATTGCCGGCGCCAACTTGCGTATAACAGGGCTTCGCCAACCGGCCTCTTTTTGTCTTTTCGCAATCGTGACCCTGCTTATGCGCAATCTGTTTCTGGCTCTGATCGCCGGCCTGCTGTTCCCCCTGGCGTTCGCTCCCTACGGCCTGTGGCCGTTGCTGCTGGTCAGCGTGGCGCTGGCCTACTGGGTGCAAGCCAGCGCCGGATCCGCCAAGGCGGCGCTGCTGAACGGTTGGGTCTATGGCCTGGGCATGTTCGGCTTCGGCGTAGCCTGGCTGCAGGTGTCGATGACCGACTACGGCTATATGCCGCTGTGGATGGCGGTGCCCGCCACCGCCGCGTTCGCCGCGCTGCTGGCGTTGTTTTTCGGCCTGGCGTTCTGGTTGACCCGACGCTTCGGCGGCGGCGGGCTGATGTTCGCCGGCGCCTGGGTGCTGGCCGACTGGTTGCGCGGCTGGCTGCTTACCGGCTTTCCCTGGCTGTACGGCGGCTACGCGTTGATCGACACGCCGCTGGCCGGGCTGGCGCCGCTGGGCGGCATCTGGCTGATGACGCTGGCGGCGGTGATTCTGCCGGCCACCGCGGTGGAACTGGTGCTGCGCCGGGGTCGGGGCACCGGCCCGCTGGTGCTGTCCCTGGCGCTGATCGTAGCGGGCGTGGTCGGTGGCCAGCTCAGCTTCACCCACGCCGAAGGCGAGCGGCAGCGGGTGGCCCTGGTGCAGGGCAATGTGCCGCAGGACCTGAAATGGCTGGCCACCATGCGCGAGGAAACCCGTGAGATCTACGCTGGCCTCACCGAGGGCCTGCCGGATGGCACCCTGGTGGTGTGGCCGGAATCGGCGATGATCGAGTTCTACCAGGACATCGACGACTTCGTGGACAGCCAGGGCGAAGCGGTGGCGGCCAAGGGCGGCGCGCTGATCAGCGGTCTGCCGTGGCGCGATGAACGCCGCACCCCGACCACCTACCACAACAGCATCGCGGTGGTGGGCACCGAGACCGACGATAGCGTCTATCACAAGCAAAAGCTGGTGCCGTTCGGCGAGTACGTGCCACTGCAGGGTTTGATTCGCGGCCTGATCCCGTTCTTCGACCTGCCCATGTCGAGCTTCACGCCGGGCAACCCACGCCAACCCAACCTGCACGCCCTGGGCCACGAGATCGCGCCCTTCATCTGCTACGAGATTCTCTACCCGGAGTTGGTGGCGGGCCGCACCGGCAGCGCCGACGTACTCCTGACCATCAGCAACGACGCCTGGTTCGGCACCTCCGCCGGCCCCCACCAGCACTTTCAAATGACCCGGCTGCGCGCCCTGGAAACCGGCCGCTGGCTGCTGCGCGGCACCAATAACGGCATTACCGCGGTGGTCGACCATCGAGGCAAGGTGGTGGAAAGGCTGCCGCAGTTCGAGCGGGACGTGCTGGTCAGCGCGTACCAGCCACGCCAGGGCGAGACCCCGTTTATGCTGGCCGGCGCCTGGCCCACCCTGTTACTGGCGCTGGCGTTCGTGGTGCTGGGCCGGGGCCGCCGGGCGCGAGGTTTGCTGGAGTCATTCTGATCAGCGGGTCTCGCTACCGGAAATAGCGCAGGTAATACCAGATCAGCGCGGCCCACTCGCGCCAGATCACCGGCAATTGCGACAACGCCCCGGCGGACGGCGCCCAGGCGGGCTTGGGCAAGGATTCCAGCGCCACCGCCTCGACACGAAGCCCGTGGCGCTGGAAGCAGAGTATCGCTCTCGGCATGTGAGCGCGGTCGGTGACCAGCACCACTGACTGCACCCCGAGCGGCCGCAACAGCGCAGCGGTATTGCGGGCGTTTTCCCAGGTGCTGCGGCTATTGGGTTCGACGTGAGTACGCGCCTCGGGCCAGACCCGCAGCACTTCCTGTTCCATCATGCCGGCCTCGGACTCGGCCGGATCGTCGGGCGCCTGGTCTTCGGCGCCGCCGCTGAGCACGATCGGCAGGTCGCGTTGCCAGGCCTCGCGCAGCCCGCCCTGCACCCGCCGCAGGCCGGTGGGGTTGAGCCGGTAGCCCTGGCCGTCGCGCTGCCGCCCGGCGCCCAGTACCACCACCGCGCCCGGTCGCGCACCGGGTTCCTTGGCCGGCAACGGCGGATAGAATTGCCGCACCACCGCCGGCAACGTGGCGCCGATCAGCACCAACGCCAGGGCGGCGGTGATCAACATACCGCGCATCCGCTGTCTGCCCGCCTTATGCTCATGTATCCTAGGCCCCTTGCAGATATTATCCCGTTTATTAATTACCCGCTTATCAATTAAGAGAGCCGATGGACGCACAGTATCGCCCCGACCAGGTAGAACAGGAAGCCCAGCAACACTGGGAAAACGCCCGCAGTTTTAAGGTCACCGAGCAGCCCGGTAAAGAGACCTTCTATTGCCTGAGCATGTTCCCCTACCCGTCCGGCCGGCTACACATGGGCCATGTGCGCAACTACACCATCGG
>JBFJUC010000157.1:0-6314 GCA_041624875.1 Alcanivorax sp. | reverse complement strand
GGCGCGGCTCCGGATTGTGTTCCTGGAGCGATTCCATCGCCTTGAGGCCCAGCGGCGTGGCGGCGTTGTCCAGACCCAGCATATTGGCCGCCAGGTTCATCGACACCCCGGCGCCGGCCGCCGGGTCCCGCCGCAGCGACGGCATCAGGCGGGCCAGCACCGGGCGCACGCCGGCGGCCATGCGATCGGCCAGCCGGCTTTGCTCGGCAAGCCGGAACAGGCCGCTCCATAGGGCCAGCACGCCAATCAGCCCCAGGCTGACTTCCACTGCCAGGTCAGCCGCTTCCCAGAGCGCCGACACCACGCGGGCCGGCGCTTGCAGGTCACCGCCCAGCAGCTGCACCAGGGCGCCGAGTATCCCGATCAGAAAAAAGGCGGTAAAAAGACGGTGCACTGGGGCCTCATGAACGACGGTAAAGCGCTCAGTATGTCGATCAACGGGGCGTTTGCCTATCCATGCGCGCTTGCCCCGCCCCGGTGATTTGGGCGACCCTGTTCCAAGCGGCGGTTTCCTTTATACTGCCGTGGAACCCTTTAAAAATGCAGCCGAGTAAGTTCATGTCCGTATTCCGCAAGCTGTTTGGCGTGCTCCTGGCGGCCCTGTTGTTGGGCGGCGCCCTGAAGGTGGGCGGCGACCTGGGCAACAACCCCGTCATCGAAGGATCGCTCAAGCCCGAGAAGGTCCACCGTGAAGCCGCCGAAGAGATCGTCGAGCGCCTGGAACTGCACTACCGGCGTCTCAAGTTCGACGACGCCCTTTCCGCTCAGGTTCTCGAACAGTATTTGCAGGATCTCGATCCCAACCGGCTGTACTTCACCCAGCAGGATGTGAACGACTTCCAGCGCTACCGCGACCAGCTCGATAACCAGTTGCGCGATGGCGTTCTGGAAGCCGGTTATTCCATCTTCAATCGCTTCCAGGCCCGGCTGGAAGATCGTCTCACCGAAATCCTCGCCACCCTGGAGGGCGGCTTCGAGGATTGGGATTTCGACGGTGACGGCAAGGTGTTGGTCGACCGCAGCGAAGCGGACTGGGCCAAGGACCAGGACGCCCTGGATGCGATCTGGCGCGGTCAGCTCCGCAACGCGGTACTGTCCATGCGCCTCAACGGCACCAGCGACGAGGAAATCAGCAAGCGGCTCACCAACCGCTACGAAAGCCAGCTCAACCGTGTCCGTCAGAACACCCCCGAGGACGTGTTCCAGACCTACATGAACGCGCTCGCGCAAACCTTTGACCCGCACACCAATTATTTCACGCCGCACAATTCCGAGAACTTCGATATCAGCATGAGCCGTTCGCTGGAAGGCATCGGCGCGGTCCTGCAGTACGAAGACGGCTACACCAAGGTGGTCCGCCTGGTGCCGGGCGGGCCCGCCGCCAAGCAGGGGCAGTTGAGCCCCGCCGACCGGGTGATCGCCGTCGCCCAGGGCGATGAGGACATGGTCAACGTGATCGGCATGCGTTTGGACGAGGTAGTGGACAAGATTCGCGGACCCAAGGGCTCCAAGGTGCGCCTGGAGGTGATCCCCGCCGGCCGCGCCAGCGAACACGACACGCGCACCATCGCCATCACCCGCAACAAGGTGGTTCTGGAAGAGCAGGCCGCCAAGAAGGAAGTGATCGAAGTGGACCATGGCGGCGACACCATGAAGCTCGGCATCATCGAGATTCCCGCCTTCTACATGGATTTTAATGCTTTCCACCGGGGTGATCCGGACTACACCAGCACCACCCGGGACGTGGCGGAGTTGCTGGTGGAGCTGCGCAAGGAGAACGTGGACGGGCTGGTGATCGACCTGCGCAACAACGGCGGCGGCTCTCTGCTCGAGGTCAACAAGCTGGTCAGCCTGTTTATTAACCGGGGCCCCACCGTGCAAGTGCGCGAGGCCGGTGGCCGCGTCAGCGTCGAGAGCGACCAATACCCCGGCATGCTCTACGCCGGGCCGCTGGCGGTGCTGGTCAATCGCTACAGCGCCTCGGCGTCGGAAATTTTCGCCGGTGCCATGCAGGACTACGGCCGCGCTCTGATCGTGGGTGACCAGACCTACGGCAAAGGCACCGTGCAGACCCTGCTGGACCTGAACCACGGCAAGCTCAAGATGACCAACGCCAAGTTCTACCGGGTTTCCGGCTCCAGCAACCAGAATATGGGCATCGTGCCGGACGTCACGATGCCGTCGCTGGTGGACAAAGAATCGATCGGCGAAAGCAGCCTGCCCAACGCCCTGCCCTGGGACGAAATCGACCCGGCCAAGTACCAGCGTTACCAGGATCTGGTGCCGCTGCTGCCGGGCTTGCGCGAGCGGCACGACGCGCGCATCGGCGACAACCCCGAATTCGTCTATGTGAACCAACTGCGCGAACTTCTCAACCGCGCCAACGAGCGCCAGGAATTGTCGCTCAACGCGAAGCAGCGCAAAGCCTGGCAGGAGGATTTCGACCAGCGACGCCTGGCCATCGAGAACGCCCTGCGCAAGCACCGCGGTGAAGAGCCGATTGAGAAGATGGAAGACCTGCGGGCGCTGGAAGAGCAGCGCGCGCTGGATCCGCAAAGCAGTGAGGAGCCCCTGGACGAAGACCCCTACTTACGTGAAACCGGGCACATCCTTGCCGATATGGTCTCGCTGCTCCGCGAGCAGCGCGTGGCCGACAAACGCGCCTCCTGAGCGCCCTGCCCGGCCTGGGGGTCAAGCCATCGCCTTGAACCCCCAGCGCGCCGGGTCCTTTCCCAGCCCCATTTTCAAGGTGCGGCGCCCGAGGCCGTGATTGAAGTCTTCCAGGCGTCGCTTGGCCGCCTCTGGCAACACCCGCTGGCCAAGACTGGCGGCGCTAAAGCCGGCACGGGCCAGGCGCACCGCCGCGGCGGACGACATCCGGCTGTGTAGATTCAGATCGTCCGCCATGGCGTCGCCAATCAGAAAGCGGCTCACCGCCAACAGCGCGTCGTAGGACAGGTAGAACGGCGGCTTGCCGGCCATGCCCGCCAACAGGGACTTGGCGAGCTTTTCGCTGTCCTCGGTGGGTTCGTAAAGATGGGACGTAAGCTGCAAGGCCAGGATCTTCTGTTCTTCCACGGTGGCGGTGAGCAGCGCTTCGTCGACGCCCAGCAGGTAGCCCGCGTAGCGCCAGAAATAGTGCATGGCCTGATGTTCCTCGCGGCTGATGTAAAGGCCCATCCGGCGCAGGCCCCGCACCACCATATAGTCGAACTCGAGCACCGTTCCGGCCATGTCCTCCTGATTGATGGGCAGATCGAAGCGGTCGCTGTCCCAGCGCCCGCTTTCGCGCAGAAAACGGCGCACCGCCGCGTGCAACAGACGCACCTCCATCAGGGTCCGATGGCCCAGCCCGCCGGGACGCAGCCCGTCCGTGGCGGCGATGTTGTGCAGCATCTGGCCGGTTTCATAGATGCGTCGGGACACATCCTTCTGCAGGCGACCGGTGGCCACCAGCACCTGAGACGGCTTGTTGTGGGCATAGCCCTCCACCAGGCTGGAACACATCAGTACCAGGCCCTGCAGCGCGCCGTACCGGCGGTACATGCGACGGCCCAGTTCCATGCGCTCGAAGTCCACCCAGCCGGGCACGGTGTGACAGTGGTCCAGAAACGCCTGATACACACCGCCCTGCTCCGCCGCGCACCGCTCTACTTCGTCAAGCAGTCCGGAGGGCCGTTGGAAGGCGATGTGTTCCAGGCAGCGGTCAGCCAGCGGGTCCTGAACCGCCCGCCAGGCTTCAAGCCGGTGGTGCGCGTAACGGTCGAACCAGATCTGCTCCCGCGGGGTGCGCGGGCCGTTGCGTAACTGGGCAAGTTCCTGGGGCGTGGCCATCAACGTCTCCGGCTTGTTTTGGTGAGCACAGAACCCATGAGTTCTGTGCTCAAGCTAGAGCGTCGTATCCAGGGGGTCAATCATCAAAAGCAGCGAATTTATTTAGGGCCCAAGCCGCCAAGGTGTCGGCGAGCCAGGCCGGGTCGTCCAGCGACAGGTCGTGGCCGCCGTCCGGGTGGACCGCCTGCTGCGCCGACCACCGTTCGGCCAGCGCCGCGGAGCAGCGCGGGTCCACCAGACGGTCGGCGGCGGCGTTAATCACCAGCAGCGGGCGCCCGGCGGGCAGAGCCGGCGGCGCCCGGAACCGGGCGGCCGCCCACAATTGCCTGATGGTATTGGCGGCGGACACCGGGCGCGCTTCATCGATGCGACGGAATTCCCGGGCGATACAGTCCTTGTCGACGTCCGACAACCGGTTGGTGGTGATATCCAGAATCAGGCGTTCGCGCTTGAGGCGATCTCGACCGAGCAGGCCGTGCCGGACAATGGCACCGTAATTGGCCGGTTTGAGGCGCTGCCAGAACGGGCTCACCGGCGCGGCGCTGGAATTGATCAAGGCGGCGGCGGACACCTCCCGGGGGTACCGTCGCAGCCACTCCATTGTCACCATGCCGCCGAGGGACAGCGCCACCAGGTTGATCGGCCCGTCCACGCCTTGCCGCGCCAGGTCTTCGCGGGCGGCGTCCACCATGTCGGCTATCCGGGTCGGGCTGCGGTCCCGGTAACGGAGTCCGTTGCCCGGCAAATCCATGCACATTACGCGGTGGCCCGCACCCAGGGCGCCGGCCAGGCGGTCGGCGAAACCGTGCCAATGGGCTTGTTCACGAACCAGTCCGCGCAGCAGGACCCAGGTCGTCGGCATATCTCTGTGCTTCCTTAATCAGCTAGAATGCGAGGCTGCAGTTGGCCCGCGCGAGGAACTATGGCACGAAAAACCGTAAAACGGGTGAAAACAGGCTCCCTGGAACGCCGCTTTTCCATGGCCCGGGCCGGCTTTCTGGCCGGTGCCCGCTACGCCACGGCCAGCGCCGGGGGTCTGTTCGCGGCGCCGGACCAGCGCGAGGCGCGGCGCCGGCGCAATCTCTCGCAACGGGCGGAAGAACTGGTCGAGGAACTTGGCCAATTGAAGGGCTCGGTGGTAAAGATCGGCCAGATGATGGCGCTGTTCGGTGAGCACTTTCTCCCCGAGGAGGTCACCGACGCTCTGCACACCCTGGAGAACAGCACCACCGCCCTGGAATGGCCAGCGGTGGAGAAGCATCTTCGGCAGCAGCTGGGCAGCGTCAAACTGGCCGAGCTGGAGGTGGACCCGCAGCCCCTGGGGGCGGCCAGCCTGGGCCAGGTGCACCGCGCCCGGCGCAAGAGCGACGGCGCCGAGCTGGCCCTCAAGATTCAATATCCGGGTGTCGCCAACGCGATTGATTCCGACATGCGCGCGCTGGTGCGCCTGCTCAAGCTAAGCCGCCTGGTGCCGATCACCGAGCAGTTCAACCAATGGCTTGATGAAGTGCGCGACATGCTCGGCCGCGAAGTGGACTACGACCTGGAAGCGCACACCACTCGCCATTTCCGCGACGCCCTGGCCGATGACCCACGGTTCGTGGTGCCGAAAGTGTACGGCGACTACTCCACTCACAATATTCTTTGCCTGTCCTATGAAGAAGGCGTACATATCAGCGATCCATCGGTGGTGTCGCTGAGCCAGGAGCGCCGCAACTTTCTCGGCCGCGCCATTATGGAGCTGTGCTGCCGGGAAGTGTTCGAGTGGAACAAGATGCAGACCGACCCGAACTTCGGCAACTACCTGATGCGCGTCGGCGACGACGGTCAGGACAAGATCGTGCTGCTGGATTTCGGCGCCATCCGCGATTTCGACGATGAAGTGCTGGGGCCGGGTCGTGAGATGATCCGCGCCGCCTGGCTGCACGACAGCGACCGCCTGTTCGGCGCCATGCGCGCGCTGGAATTTCTCGACGGCGAGGTGCCGCGCCGGCTGCTGGATGATTTCGCCGCGCTGTGTTTCGAAGCGATCGAGGCGCTGCAGGACCCGGACCGCTTCCCGCCGCCGAAATCCGTGGTCAACGACAAGGGTGAGTACCTGTGGGGCGAGAGCAACCTTCCCAACCGGGTCATGAACCGGGCCAGCCGCACTGCCCTGTCGGTGCATTTCGATGTGCCGCCCAAGGAGTTCATTTTCCTGTTCCGCAAACTGCTCGGGGCTTACACTTTTTTACATGTCATCAAGGCCCAGGTGCGCGGAAATACCATTCTCGAGCCGTTTATCCACATGCGTGAAGACGAGGATCGCAGGCGTGTTGCTCAAAAATTAAACGGGTAGACGGCGGATAGTTGACCTTTCCGGTCAATTATTGACCGTTTATGGGCGCAATAACCATTTCTTATTTGCCAAGCTGTCGACTGCACAATAAGGTTAGCAGCCTGCTCAGCGGCCGGTTTGAATAAACCGGCCGTTTTTCGAG
>JBFJUC010000156.1:0-6314 GCA_041624875.1 Alcanivorax sp. | reverse complement strand
GCCCTTGGTCTGGGGAATTACATGCTGAAAACGTCTCACCCCCTGCTCCGCCGCACCGCGCTGAGCGCCGCCCTGCTGCTGACCGTCTCGTTCTCCGCCCCGACCTTCGCCGCCGACCTCGAAGTCGATGAGCAGGCCCGCCAGGATGGCGTGCCGGTCACCGAGCTGCGCGCCTTCGCGGAAGTGCTGGAGCGCGTGCGCGGCGCCTATGTGCAGGACGTGGACGAGAGAGACCTGATCCAGGCGGCGATCCGCGGCATGTTGATGGAGCTGGACCCGCACTCCTCCTACCTGACCCCGGACCAGTTCGAGGATCTGCAATCCACCACCAGCGGCGAGTTCGGCGGCCTGGGCCTGGAAGTGACCATGGAAGGGGGCTTCGTCAAGGTGGTCTCGCCGATCGACGACTCCCCGGCCAGCCGCGCCGACATTCACGCCGGCGACCTGATCCTTAAGATCGACGACACCTTCGTCAAAGGCCTGAGCCTGGCGGAAGCGGTGGAGCTGATGCGTGGCGAAGCGGGCTCGGAAGTGACCCTGTCGGTGCTCAGTGACGGCGACGAAAAACCGCGCCCGGTGACGCTCAAGCGTGACCGCATCAAAGTGGAAAGTGTGAAAAGCGAAGTGCTGGAGCCCGGCTACGGCTATCTGCGCGTGTCCCAGTTCCAGAACAACACCGGCCACGAAGCCAAAAAAGCGCTGAACGAATTGAAAGCCGAAGGTGAGCTGCGCGGCTTGATCCTGGATCTGCGCAACAACCCGGGCGGCGTGCTCGGCGGCGCGGTGGAAATCAGCGATCTGTTCCTGGATTCCGGGCTGATCGTCTACACCCAGGGCCGCGAAAGCGAAAGCCGCAACGACTATAACGCCAGCCCCGGCGACGAAATCGACGGCCTGCCGCTGGTGGTGTTGGTCAACGGCGGTTCCGCCTCGGCGTCGGAAATCGTCGCCGGCGCCCTGCAGGATCAGGGCCGTGCCGTAGTGGTAGGCACCCGCACGTTCGGTAAGGGTTCGGTGCAGACGGTGCTGCCGATCAGCGGCGACAACGCCCTGAAGCTGACCACCGCCCGCTACTACACGCCGGACGGCCGGTCGATCCAGGCGGAGGGCATCAAACCGGATATCCCGGTGCAGGTGTCCAGCGTGGAGCTGCTCAACGACCAGCGCACCCGCGAAGCGGACCTGCCCCACCACCTGCTCAATCAGGCGCAAAAGGAAGCCTTGGAAAAAGGTGGCGAAGAGCCCCTGGCCAGCCGCGACTACCCGCTGTCCCAGGCGCTCTCCATCCTCAAGGGCATCAACCTGGCGGAACGGAGGAAGGCCGACCGATCCCAGTGAGGCGGGCGTAGCCGATCATCAGGAAACCGAACAGGAACATCATCACGCCGTACACCGCCGCCGGCACGGACATGGCGTCCGACTGCAGCAGGGTCAGCGTGACCATCAGCCCCAGGGTGCCGTTCTTGATTCCCAGCTCGATGGCCACGGTGAACGCCTGCGGCCGGCTCAGCCCGACCAGTCGGCCACCGAACAGGCCCAGCCCCAAACCGATCAGGTTGAGCAGAATCACCGCCGCGCCGCCTTGGCGTAGCAGCACCAGCGCCTCCGCGCCCAGGTCCACCAGCAGCATCACGATCACCGCCACCAGCACCAGCAAGCCGAACACGCTGACCAGCTTTTCGCCCTTCACCGCCCAGTCCTGGCGGAAATGTCGAATGGTCATGCCGATGCTCACCGGCACCAGGATGATCACCACCAGAGTCAGGATGGTGCGCAGCACCGGCAGCTCCAGCACCAGATCGCTGTCACGGAAATGGCCCAGCGCCCAGCTGGTAAACATCGGCAGGGTCACCACCGTGACCAGACTGGCGGCCACCGTCAGCACGATGGACAGCGCCACGTCGCCACGGCCGAGAAAGGCGAATAAATTGGAGGTGGTGCCACCCGGGCAGGCGGCGATGATCACCAGCCCCACCGCCAGCGCCGGCGAAAGATCCAGCGTCATGGCCAGTCCCACGCCCACCAGCGGCAGCAGGATGATTTGCGCCACCAGGCCGTAGACGGTGGCGCGCGGAGCGATCAATACCTCGCGGAAGTCCTTGGGTGTGAGGGTGAGCCCCATGCCCACCATGATGAGAAACAGGGCGGCGGGTAATCCGATTTCAACCAGAGTGGCCTGATCCATACGACGGTCCTTTTATTGTTTGCGGGACGATCGTACCCCAGCGCGGCGCGCACCACCACGCCGGGTCAGGGCGCGCTGTGGCTCTGCATCAGATATTCCCAGGTGTTATTACGCTGCATGGCGAAGCCGATCCAGCCGGCGCCGGGTTCGCGGGCATGCCGAGGTTCGCCGGGGCGCGGCGTTTCATCGGGCCCGGCCAGGGCCACCAGTTCGGTGAACCAGGTGGCGGCGTTGTCCAGCAGTTGCGCGGCGGGACGACCCAGCAGGTTCGGGTCGCCGGATTCCAGGTGCGCCTTGAGCACCACCCGCCCGGCGGCCGGCGCGTACCACAACAGCTCCCGGGTAAAGCCGTCCACCTGGCCATCGCCGCCGTTTTTGATGCGCTCCAGTCCGCCGCCTTCGCCGCTGGCCTGGTCCTTGCGCCAGGCGATGTCGCGGCTGATGCGCAGCGCCTTGAAGGTACCGGCACCGACCTGCACGGTTTCCACCGCGCTCACCTTGCTGGTGGTCTCGGTGCGATAACGATACTGCCAGTGGGCACCGTCCGAGGCCGGCACCGTCACGATTTCTTCGGTGCGGTAGCGCCAGACGTCGCCGGGATGCAACGGAAACCTCAACATGGGCCCGTTTTCCTCGTCCACTGGCTGATAGCGCCGCGGATTTTCTTTCAGCGTGGCGTCGCCGTCGCCCACGTCATAGCGGGCCAGGTCGCTGTCCTTTTCGGTGAGGGTGAGGGCCACCGGCTCCGCGTCATTGAACTGGTACAGCCAGGTGGTGCCCGCCTCGGGCAGGGTGCGCGCCACGTCCTGAAACGCTTCCGGCACGGTGGGTTTGCCGTCGTCATCGCGGACCACCAGATCAGCGCCAATCTGGTAGCCACCCAGGTACTCCCCGTCGTCGTCATAGCGGGTCACGGTCACGTCGCCGGTGTCCGGGTCCACCTCGAACCAGCGGCCCACCGGCTGGTCATCCCGGTAGAAGCCCTCAGCCAGCCAGGTGTCGCCGCGCCGCCGGGTGAACTCGCCCTCCCGCTTGCCGTTGCGATAGTGATCCACCTGGCGCACGCCGTCGTCGGTAGTGAAAATCTGCTCGCCGTCCTGTTCGTATTCCGGCAATAAATGGCGTTTCCGTGACACCCGCTCGCCGTCCTCGTTGAAGCGCTCGCGGACGGACCAGGTGTCCGCCAGGTCCGTAGTAAGCCGCTCCACCACCCGGCCGTCCTTCAGTGCCTCACTGATGTGGGTGTCGTCGTCTGTCACACGGCGACGGGTCAGCTCGCCATCCGCGTCATAGCTCAGTTGCACCTGGTGAACACCGCCGCCGTCCGTGGGCTCGGAGTACTCACTCAGCATCAGCGAGCCGTCTTCCCGGTACCGTTTCACCCGGGCGGCGCGGTCGCCCTTATCCGGCAGATTCTCCAGGGCCACGCTGCCGTCCTCGTGGAAGCTCTTGAGCACCCGGTAGCCGCGCGGTTTGAAGTCCCGGACTTCGCGTACCTGCCCGTTCTGCCAATACAGCGTGGCGCGGCCATCGATCTGGCCCTGGTTGCTGTAGCGGCCCTCCATGCGCGGCTGCCCGTTATCGTAGTAGTAGACAAAGGGGCCGCGCCGGTTGCTGTCGTCGAGCAGCTCATCCGCCTTGGGGTCGGCCACCTGGCCCTTGAAGTAGAGGGTGCCGTCGGCCTTGTCGACCACCACCCGCCAGCCGTCCTCCCCCTGTTCCAGTGGCCAGTGCAGCTGGTAATAGGACTCGTCGTCGGTGAACCGCATGTTGCCGTCCAGGGCATGGGTATCGGCGCCGGCCACCGCACTCAGCAGCAAAGCGAAAAGGCCGGCCAGCATCGGGAGTCGGGAAATCATGGGCGCACCTTGCCGCGCAGGGCCTTGGTCTGGCCGTGGCGGGTCTTCTTGTCCATGCGCTTGCGCCGGGCGGCCTTGGAGGGCTTGGTGGGTTTGCGCTTCTTGTGCTCCACGGTGGCGCTTTGAATCAGGGCGGCGAGGCGCTTGAGGGCATCGTCCAGATTTTTTTCCTGGGAGCGAAAACGCTGCGCCTTGATCACCACCACACCGTCACCGGTAATGCGGTGATCGGACAGCGCCAGCAAGCGCTCTTTATAGAAATCGGGCAGCGACGAGGCGCCGATGTCGAAACGCAGGTGGATCGCCGAGGCGACCTTGTTGACGTTCTGGCCGCCGGCACCCTGGGCACGGATCGCCTGCCATTCGATCTCGGACTCGGGAATCGTCACATTGTTGGAAATTTTCAGCATGGGTCCTTCCTGGCCGGGGTATTACGTGGCGCGAGCGAGAAAGCGGTCGAGCGCGTTGGCGAACGTCTGGACGTCGCTTTTGCTCAGTGATGACGGGCCGCCGGTTTGCACGCCGGCGGAACGCAGCTCTTCCATGAAGTCCCGGCGGCCCAGATGCTCACGAATGCTCTCGGTGTCGTAAAGGGTGCCACGGGGGTTCAGCGCGGTGCCACCGCTCTCCACCACCCGGGCGGCGAGCGGGATGTCGCCGGTGATCACCAGATCACCGGGCTGGACCTGCTCGGCGATGTAGTCGTCGGCCCGGTCGAAGCCGGCTTCCACCTGCACCGCGCGAAGGTGCGGCGAGCGCGGTTTGGGGATGAAATGATTGGCCACCAGAGTGGTTTCGACGGCGCGCCGGTCGGCGGCGCGGAACAACACCTCGCGGACCACCGCCGGGCAGGCGTCCGCGTCTATCCAAATCCGCACGCTCAGGCCCCCGGCAATATCACAGGCGCATCTCAATGCCGGCGCTGTGCATGTACTGCTTGGCCTCGGCGATGCTGTACTCGCCGAAGTGGAAAATCGACGCCGCCAGCACCGCGTCGGCGCCGCCTTGAATCACCCCGTCCACCAGATGCTGCAGGTTGCCGACGCCGCCGGAGGCGATCACCGGCACCGGCACCGCGTCGGAAATGGCCCGCGTCAGGGCGACGTCGAAACCATTCTTGGTGCCGTCCCGGTCCATGCTGGTGAGCAGGATCTCGCCGGCGCCGTAATCGGTCATCCGGCGCGCCCATTCCACCGCGTCGATGCCGGTGGGATTGCGGCCGCCATGGGTGAAAATCTCCCAGCGGTTGGCTTCGCTCTCGCCGCTCACTTTCTTGGCGTCGATGGCCACCACGATGCACTGCGACCCGAAACGTTCGGCGGCCTCGCGCACGAACTCCGGGTTTTTCACCGCCGCCGAATTGATGCCCACCTTGTCGGCGCCGGCATTAAGCAGGTTGCGGATATCCTGAATGGTGCGCACGCCACCGCCCACGGTGAGCGGGATAAACACCTGGCTGGCCATGCGCTCGACCATGTCCAGGGTGGTGTCACGGCCTTCATGGCTGGCGGTGATATCCAGGAAGGTGATCTCGTCGGCGCCGGCCTCGTTATAGCGGCGCGCCACCTCCACCGGGTCGCCGGCGTCGCGGATGTCCACGAACTTCACGCCCTTGACGACCCGGCCGTCGTCCACGTCCAGACACGGGATGATGCGTTTGGCGAGTGTCATGTCGTCCACCTCATTCGCGTACGCCGCTGTCGGTGGTGCCGGACATCGCCGGCCCTCTGGATTGCAGCTCGTCGGCCAGGGCCTGACCCTGGGCGAAATCCAGGGTGCCCTCGTAAATCGCGCGGCCGGTAATGGCGCCGGTGATGCCCACGGTGCGCGCGCCGCACAGCCGGCGTACGTCTTCCATATCGGTGATACCGCCGGAGGCGATCACCGGAATGCTGATCGCTTCGGCGAGCCGCTCGGTGGCTTCCACGTTGACGCCCTGGAGCATGCCGTCACGGCTGATATCGGTGTAGACAATGGCCACCACGCCGTCGTGCTCGAACTGGCGCGCCAGATCCACCACATCGATGTCGGTGACCTGGGCCCAGCCGTCGGTGGCCACCTTACCGTCCTTGGCGTCCAGGCCGACGATCACGTGGCCGGGGAATTGCTTGCACATGTCGCGCACGAACTGCGGCTCTTTCACCGCCTTGGTGCCGATGATCACCCACTGAACGCCGGCGTCCAGGTAGGCCTGGATGGTCTCGGCGCTGCGGATGCCGCCGCCGATCTGGATCGGCAGGCCCGGGTGGGCGCGGGCGATGGCGTTGACG
>JBFJUC010000155.1:0-6376 GCA_041624875.1 Alcanivorax sp. | reverse complement strand
TTCCACTGGATCTGCACGACATCATCGAGGATGTGCAGACCATGCTGGCGCCGATGGCCCAGGAGAAAGGCCTGGAACAGGCGGCGATCATTTACTCCGACGTGCCCACCGGCCTGCTGGGCGATCCGTTGCGCCTCCGTCAGGTGCTCACCAACCTGGTCAGCAACGCGATCAAGTTCACCGAGCGCGGTTCGGTGGTGGTGCGCGCCATGCTCGAGGAAGAGCGCGGCGCCGAGGCGGTGGTCAAGATCACCATCACCGACACCGGCAACGGTTTGTCGCCGGACCTGCAGAAAAACCTGTTCAACGCCTTCACTCAGGTGGACCAGAGCGCCCGCCGCCGCGAAGGCGGCACCGGTCTGGGCCTGGCGATCTGCAAGCGGCTGGTGGAAGGCATGGGCGGCGAGATCGGCATCGACAGCACCTCCGGGCGCGGCTCCACGTTCTGGTTCACGGTGCGCGCCGAACGGGATGGCGGCGGCGAGCCGGAGGCCGCCCCCGTCGCCCTGAAGGGCCTTAGCGTGACCCTGGTGGAAGCCAACGAACATGCCCGTCTGGCGCTGTACCACATGCTCAGCGGCTGGCGCATGGCGGTGACCGAGCTGCAGGCCCTGGAGCAACTGCATGCCCATCTGGACACCGGCACCCTGGCGAGCACCGACTATTATCTGCTGGCGGCGCCGGCGTCCCTGCCGGATCCGTCGCGGCTGACGCCGCTGGTGGAACGCCTGCTGGACACCACCGGCAAACCGGTGATTGTACTCACCGCCCACGCCGATGCCCTGTCCGGCCAGCTTAGCGGCCACGCCGAGCACTGCCGGGTGCTGGGCAAGCCGCCAACCCGCCGGCGGCTGCGCGACGGCCTGCTGGAACTGGGCGGCCTGGCGGAACCCGCGTGCGCCGGCGCGGCGTCCGGCGGCGCCGTGCTGCATGCCCGGGTGCTGGTGGTGGACGACCATCCCGGCAACTTGAAACTGGCGCGGGTGTTCCTGGAGGAAATGGGCGTCGACGTGGTGTCCTGCGCCAGCGGCGAGGAAGCGCTGACCGCCTTTTCCCGGGGCACCTTTGATCTGGTGTTCATGGACGTGCAGATGCCGGGCAAGGATGGCCTGGAAACCACCCGGCAGATGCGCGAGCGCGAAGGCGAGGGGCTGCGTACGCCGATTATCGCGCTCACCGCCCACGCCCTGGAAAGCGAGCGGCGGTCGCTGTTGGCGGCGGGCATGGATGACTACCTGAGCAAGCCGATCACCGAGGGGCAATTGCGCCACACCCTGGAACGCTGGACCCGACCGGACGGCGCGGAGGCCGAACCGGCCAGCGAAGAGGCGCCGGCGACACCGGAGCCGACCGCCTCCGACCAGGTCGTGGACGAGGCACTCGGCAAGCAACGCGCCGGCGGCCGCGAGCATCTTGCCAGGGACATGTTCAGCATGCTGCTGGCAAGCCTGGAGCAGGACGCACCCGGGATTAACGCCCTGTCCGAGAGCAACAACCGGGACGCGCTGCTGGAGCGCGTGCACAAGTTGCACGGCGCCTGCCGCTACTGCGGCACGCCTCGCCTGGAACGCGCCGCCCGGGAGCTGGAAGAAGGCCTCAAGACCGACGTGGACGACGACCGCCTGGAGCACCTGGTGGCCACCCTGCTGGCGGAAATCGAAAGCGTTCGCCAGTACGGCCAGGCGGCGCGGCTTTAGGTCCGGTCTGGCCGGTGGAGTCTGTTACCCTTGGAGGCAGCAGTCACCACCTCACACCTCACGGAGTACCCGCATGAGTACCCGCAAGAGCACCCGCATGTCCGCCAATCCATTCGGCTTCCGGTTCGACAACAGCTACGCCCGCCTGCCCGACACGCTGTTTGCCTTCTGTGACCCACAGCCGGTGCAGGCGCCGGAACGCCTGTTGTTCAACAGCGAACTCGCGACGCAGCTGGGGCTCGACGCCGAAGCACTGAACAGCGACACCGGCGCCGCCGTGTTGGGCGGCAACCAGTCGGCACCCGGTGGCCAGCCGCTGGCCCAGGCCTACGCCGGCCATCAGTTCGGCAACCCCACCATGCTCGGCGACGGTCGCGCCGTGCTGCTCGGCGAGCAGCTCACCCCGGACGAACAACGCCGCGACATCCAACTCAAGGGCTCCGGGCGCACGCCTTTTTCCCGCGGTGGCGACGGCCGCGCCGCGCTCGGTCCGATGCTGCGCGAATACATCATCAGCGAGGCGATGCACGCCCTGGGCGTGCCCACCACCCGGGCACTGGCGGTGGTCGGCACCGGCGAGCAGGTGCTGCGCGACACCGCCCAACCCGGCGCCATTCTCACCCGGGTGGCGGCGTCGCATCTGCGCGTGGGTACCTTTCAGTACGCCGCCGGCCGCCAGGATAAGGCGCTGCTCGAAACCCTGGTGGACTACACTCTCAAGCGTCACTACCCGGATCGGGAGGGCGCCGACGTCCCGGCGCTGGCCCTGCTGGAAGGGGTGATGGACCGGCAGATCGCGTTGATCACCGAGTGGATGCGCGTGGGCTTTATCCATGGCGTGATGAACACCGACAACGTGGCTTTGTCCGGCGAGACCATCGACTACGGTCCCTGCGCCTTCATGGACAACTACCACCCGGAAACCGTGTTCAGCTCCATCGATCAACGCGGCCGCTACGCCTACGGCAATCAACCGGTAATCACCCAGTGGAACCTGGCGCGCTTCGCGGAAACCCTGATTCCGCTGATCGACGAGGACGCCGACCGTGCGGTGGAAAAAGCGGAAACACTGATCAAGAGCCACACCGAACGCTATGCGCAAGGCTGGCTGGTGATGATGCGCGGCAAACTGGGGCTGTTCGGCGACGAGGACGGCGACGCCGCCCTGGCCGCCGACCTGCTCGACTGGATGGCCCGCCACGACGCGGACCACACCAACACCTTCCGCGATCTGATCGGCGGCGCCACGCCCCCTGGCGAGCCCTTTGAGAACGACGAATTCGGCGACTGGCACCGGCGCTGGCAAGCGCGGCTGGGCCGCAACGGCAAGGCCGACGAGGACGCCTGGGCGCTGATGCGCCACCATAATCCGGCGGTGATCCCCCGCAATCACCAGGTGGAGGCGGCGCTGGCGGCGGCGGTGCGTGATGGCGACATGGCGCCGGTGAAGGCGTTGCTGGCGGCGCTGGACGACCCCTACCGGGACCGGGGGCCGGACGACCCGTACCGGCAGCCGCCAGCGCCCGACGAGCAGGTGCTGCGCACCTTCTGCGGCACCTGACTAAAGGGAATCGTCAATCAAGGCGCGCATGGCGCGCACCGCTTCGTCCAGGCCGGTCATCACCGCGCGGGCGATGATGCCGTGGCCGATGTTCAGTTCGTTGATGCCGGGGATCGCCGCGATCTCGCGGGTGTTGTGGTAGTGCAGCCCGTGGCCGGCGTTGACGATCAGCCCGGCCTCGCGGCCCAGGGCCACCGCGTCGCGGATGCGGGTCAGCTCGCGGGCCGCCGCGTCCTTGTCACGGGCTTCCGGCGCGGTGAGATCGGCGTAGTGGCCGGTGTGGATCTCGATGGCCGGCGCCCGGCAGCGCACTGCCGCCTCGATCTGCGCCGGGTCCGCGTCGATGAACAGCGACACTTCGATGTCGGCGTCCGCCAGCCGCGCGCAGCAATCACGAATCCAGTCTTCATTGGCAACCACGTCCAGGCCGCCTTCGGTGGTCAGCTCCTCGCGTTTTTCCGGTACCAGGCAGCTGTGCGCCGGGCCGATACGGCGGGCGATGCCGACCATTTCCTCGGTGGCGGCCATCTCCAGATTCATGCGCGTCTGCAGGGTGTGCGCCAGCAGCTCCACGTCGCGATCCTGGATGTGGCGGCGGTCCTCGCGCAGATGCACGGTGATGCCGTCGGCGCCGGCCTGCTCGGCGATCAGCGCGGCCTGCACCGGGTCCGGGTAACGGGTGCCGCGGGCCTGGCGCAGGGTGGCCACGTGATCGATGTTGATGCCGAGAAGAACGGACATGGGGGTGCTCCAGCAGCGGATTCAAAAGTTGGGGGAATGGTAGCAGAACCGGTCTAGCGGAACAGTTCGCGGCTGCGCAGGGGGCGATCGCCGAGGTGCGGGGCAAGCGCTTCGCGCAGCAGCGCCTTGGCGGTGCGGCGCACGTCGGCGTCCCACTGGTCGCGACCCAGGGCCAGCAAGTGCTCGCCGTAGTAACCGTCGACGGCGGGCCGCAGGCCTTCGCCGCCTTCCCAGCGGTAGCGGCTGGCCGGGTCCAGAGGCTCGCCCTGCAGATCGTGGTTCAGGGCCAGACCGTAACCCACGTCTTCCAGCAGCATCATTTCGAAGCGACGCAGGGTGATGTCCAGGGGGGTGTCACCGGCCAGTTCCGCCAGGGTGCGTTCGTACACCGGCCACAGGTCCGGGTGGGCGTCGTCGCGGTGCAGCAGGCGCACCAGCAGCTCGTTGACGTAGAAGCCGCAGTAGAGCGCTTTGCCGTGCAGCGCCAGGCTCGGGCCGCGCGGCTCCACCTGGCGCAGGGTGAACAGCTCGCCGCCGGCTTTCAGGTCCACCCAGAGCGGCGCGAACGGCGCCAGTGCGGCCTCCCGGCGGCCGCCGCGCGCCACCGCGCCGACCCGGCCCTGGCGGGGCAGGAACAGATCGACGATCAGGCTGGTGTTGCGAAAGGCGCGGCGGTGCAACAGCCAGGCCGGGGCGAGGCCGTTCGGGCCGTCGGGCTCAGCGGTGGTCATAGCCCAGCGAACGCAGGGCGCGCTCGTCGTCGGACCAGCCGGCTTTGATCTTGACCCAGAGGGTGAGCATCACCTTGCGGTCGATCAGGCGTTCCATATCCTCGCGGGCCTGGGTGCCGATGCTTTTGATACGCGAGCCTTTGTCGCCGATCAGAATCTTTTTCTGGCCGCGCCGCTCCACCAGAATGGTGGCGGCGATGTCGGTGACCTTGGGGCCGTCTTCCCAGATATCGATCTCCACGGTGATCTGGTGGGGCACTTCCTGGCCCAGCTGGCGCACCACTTTTTCACGGATGATCTCGGCGGCCATGAAGCGCAGGCTGCGGTCGGTGAGCTGGTCGTCGTCGAACCAGAAATCCCCTTCCGGCAGGCGGCTGGAGAGGGCTTTTTCCAGCACGTCCAGGTTGTGGTCGCGCAGCGCCGATACCGGAATCACTTCGGCGAACGGGAAGCGCGCGGCCAGGCTTTCCAGGTGCGGTAACAACAGCGACTTGTCGTCCAGGTTGTCGACTTTATTGACCAGCAGCAGCACCGGCGTGTCACCGGCCCGTTGCAGCAGGTTCAAAACATGCTCGTCGCCTTCGGTCCATTTGAGCGCGTCGACCATGAAACAAATCACGTCCACGTCGGAGAGCGCGGACTGGGCGGCGTCGTTCATGGCCCGGTTGAGGGCGCGTTCCTGACCGGTATGGATGCCCGGCGTGTCGGCGAACACGATCTGATAACCGGGGCGGCTGAGAATGCCGTGGATCCGGTGGCGGGTGGTCTGCGGCTTCCGGGAGGTGATGCTCACCTTCTCACCGATCAGGTGGTTCATCAGGGTGGATTTGCCCACATTAGGGCGGCCGACGATGGCCACCACGCCGCAACGGGTGTCGCTCATGCTGACTGCTCCAACCAGTCCAGGGCCTGCTCCGCGGCCTGCTGTTCCGCGCGGCGGCGGCTGGCCCCACTGGCGGTGAATTGCCGGGACAGGTCCGGCAGGCTGCAAGCCACTTCGAAGGTCTGCTTCGGCGCCTGCCCACTCACCGACAGCACTTCGTAGGCGGGTAACTCATGCTTGCGCGCTTGCAGCCATTCCTGCAAGCGGGTTTTGGCGTCTTTTCGCACGCTTTGCGGGGATATCTGCTCGAGGCGGGCGGCGAACCAGCTCAGCACCACGTCCCGGCAGGCGTCTTCGCCGCCGTCGATAACAATGGCGCCGATCAGCGCTTCCAGGGCGTCGGCGAGAATCGAGTCACGCCGGTTACCGCCGCTTTTCAACTCGCCGCCGCCGAGAATCAGATACTCGCCCACGCCCAGTTCCCGGGCCACCTCCGCCAGGGTCTGGCCGCGCACCAGAAAGGCGCGCATGCGCGTCAACTGGCCTTCGGCGGCCTCCGGGAAGCGGTGAAAAATTTCCGAGGAAATAATCAGGCTGAGCTGCGAATCGCCGAGGAACTCCAGCCGCTCGTTGTTACGGCGGCGGCTGACGCTGCGGTGGCTCAACGCCAGTTGCAGCAGCGCCGGATCCTTGAACTGATAACCGAGACGGCGGGTAAGACGATCCAGATCATCCATTACTGACCAATATTCTTGCTGAAGGTGTGGTCGAACTCCATCACCACGAAGACGTTGTAGAACATCGGCTCGCGGACTTCGTAATC
>JBFJUC010000154.1:0-6392 GCA_041624875.1 Alcanivorax sp. | reverse complement strand
TGAAGCGGCCGCCCCAGAGTTGGTTTTGCTGGTTGTCGCTCATCTTGCTGCTCACGTCCGGCTTGCGGGAATACGGGAATTGACAGGGCGCGCAGTATAGCATCGCCGGACGGTGGTATCGTACCCGAAAGCGTCGAGCCCTTTCCGACAACAAGAGCGCCCATGTCCGAACCCCAGAACAATGTGTTCCTGCCCGACCTGTGCACCACCCGCGCCGTGCTGGTGGTGGTGGTGGCGTCGGAATTGATGGCCATCGTGATCAGTCTGGTGGCCGGTTACTTCGAGTCCTTCGGGTTCGAGCGGCTGGCGCTGACGTCGCTGTTCATTCAGTGGATCGCGCTGACCTCCGCGGCGCTGGTGTGTCAGCTGCGCGGGCGCCTCAACCGCCTGCCGCAGGCCTGGGCGGCGCTGGCGGTGGTCGGGCTGGTGGCGTTCGACACGCTGGTGTTCAGCCTGGTGGCGCGGGCGCTGATGTCGTGGGTGTCCGCCGCCGCCATGCCGCCGCTGTGGCATTGGGACATTCTCGCCAACGTGCTGATCGCGGCGATCATCTCCGGCCTTGTGATGCGCTATTTCTATGTGCAGGAACAGCTGCGTATCAAGGACCGGGCGGAGTTGAAATCCCGCATTCAGGCGCTGCAATCGCGCATCCGGCCGCATTTCCTGTTCAACTCCATGAACATCATCGCCACCTTGATCCGCATTGATCCGGACGCCGCCGAGCAAGCGGTGGAAGACCTGTCGAGCCTGTTTCGCGCCAGCCTCAAGGACAGCGGCAGCGAAGTCACCCTGGCCGAGGAGCTGGCCCTGTGCGAGCGCTATATCCGCATCGAACAGCTGCGCCTGGGCGAGCGTCTGGATGTGGAGTGGTGCATTGAGCTGGCGCCCGAGTCGGTCGCGTTGCCGCTTTTAACGTTGCAACCGCTGCTGGAAAATGCCATCTATCATGGCATTCAGCCGCTCGCCGGCGGCGGTGTGGTGCGCATCGCCGCCGCCATCGAGCAGGGCAGGGTGGTGCTGCGTGTCAGTAACCCGAAACAGGATTGCGCCAGTGAGCATCAGGGCAACCGTATGGCACTGGACAATATCCAACACCGCCTGGAGGCCTTGCATGGCCCCAGTGTGTCGGTGTCGGCCCGTTCGCAACAACAACACTACGAGATTGAAATCAGCTACCCGCTCCAATAAAAGAAACGGGTGAATAAGAACAAGGGGAACCCATGGACGACATCGCGAAAATGCAGGTCCTGGTCTGCGACGACGAGGCCCTGGCCAGAATGCGCCTGAAACGTCTGGTGGAGATGGCCAACATGGAAGTCAGCGCGGAAGCCGCCAGCGGCCGTGAAGCGGTGGAAAGCGCCGGGCGGCTGCGCCCGGACGTGGTGCTGATGGACATTCGCATGCCGGACATGGACGGCCTGGAAGCCGCCGCCCATCTGGACAAGATGGAGAACCCGCCGGCGGTGATCTTCTGCACCGCCTACGAAGAACACGCCCTGCAGGCGTTCCGCGTGCACGCCGTGGATTACCTGCTCAAGCCGGTGGGCGCCCAGGACCTCAAGCAGGCGCTGGACAAAGCGCGCGCCCTGAATCGGGTGCAGATTGCCGAGCTGAGCCACAAGATGGCGGCCAACCAGACCGGCCGCCGCCGCCACCTGAGCGCCCGCACGCACCGCGGCCTGGAACTGGTGCCGGTGGAGGAAGTGCGCTACTTCCAGGCCGACCAAAAGTACGTGGCGGTGCACCACGCCGGCGGCTATGTGCTGATCGACGAGCCGCTCAAGGCCCTGGAAGACGAGTTCAGTGACCTGTTCGTGCGCATCCACCGCAGTACCCTGGCGTCGCTGCATTTTATCGAAAGCCTGGAGTGTTCCAACCAGGGCCGCTTCGAAGTCCGCTTGCGCGGCGTTGACGAGCCGCTCAACGTCAGTCGCCGCCACATGCCCGGCTTGCGCCGCGCCCTCGTCAAACGCGGATAAAAGACAGTTAAGAGTTAATAGTGAACAGTTAATAGTTCGCGAGGGGGCGCCTTGCCGGCTGCCCGGTGGGTGCCCGCGACGCTGCCACGGCGCGGGCTGCTACCCCTAAACCTCCCTACTCGGTGTTTTCGCTATTAACTATTCACTGTTAACCATTAACTCTTAACTGGCGCCGCCGTATTCGGCGGAGCGAAGGTCTTTCCGTTACACTAGGCGCCATCTATTCCCCGCCCAGGAGCTTCCATGTCCCGCGAGATATTGCGCATTGCGACCCGTTCCAGTCCCCTGGCCATCTGGCAGGCGGAGTACGTGCAGAAAAGGCTGGAGGCGTTGCATCCGGGGTTGCGCGTGGAGCTGGTGCGGATCAAGACCCAGGGCGACAAGATTCTGGACACGCCGCTGGCGAAAATCGGCGGTAAGGGGCTGTTCGTCAAGGAGCTGGAAGAGGCGATGATGGACGGGCGCGCGGACATCGCCGTGCACTCCATGAAGGACGTGCCCATGGAGCTGCCCGACGGCATGGCGCTGCCGGTGATCTGCGAACGTGAAGACCCCCGCGACGCCTTCGTCTCCAACCACCACGACAGCCTTATGGGCCTGCCCGAGGGGGCCCGGCTGGGCACCTCCAGCCTGCGCCGCCAGTCCCAGGCGATGGCCAACCGGCCGGACCTGAAGGTGTCCAGCCTGCGCGGCAACGTGCAGACCCGCCTGGGCAAGCTGGACGCCGGTGAGTTCGACGCCATTATTCTCGCCTCCGCCGGTCTTAAGCGCTTGGAAATGCACGAGCGCATCCGTTACGACATGCCGCCGGAGGAATCCCTGCCGGCGGTGGGCCAGGGCGCCGTGGGGATCGAGTGCCGCGCGGACGACGCCGATACCCGGGCCTTGCTGGCGCCGCTCAGTGACGCCCTGACCTGGGATCGGGTCACCGCCGAGCGGGCCATGAACCGACGCCTGGAAGGCGGTTGTCAGGTGCCGATCGCCGGCTTCGCGCTGCTTGAGGACGACGGTCGGCTGTGGCTGCGCGGCCTGGTGGCCAGCGAAGACGGCACCACGGTGTTGCGCGCCGAAGCCCGTGCCCCCCGCGCCGACGCCCGGGAGCTGGGCATCGGCATCGCTGAATCGCTGCTGGAGCAGGGCGCCGACCGGATCCTGCGCGACCTGTACGACCGCGCATGAGCCGGGCCGTGGTGGTGACCCGGCCCGCCGGCCAGGGCGCCCCCCTGGCGGCGCGGCTGGTGGACAGCGGTCACCGGGCCTGGGCGGTGCCGGCGCTGGCCATTGAGCCGCTGCCGCTGGCCGACGCCCACCGCCGGCTGCTGTTTGATCTGGACCTCTACCACGCGGTGTTTTTCGTCAGTGCCAACGCCGCCCACCATGCCCTGAACGCGTTCGCCAATCTCTGGCCGCAATGGCCGGTGGGGGTGCACTGGCTGGCCGTGGGGGAATCCACCGCCGCCGTGATCCGCGATGCCGGGCTGACCCCGGAATACCCGCGCAGCGGCTTTAATTCCGAGGCGGTGCTGGCGTTGCCTTGTCTGGCCTCGGTGGCGGAAAAACGCATTCTGATCTGCCGGGGCGACAGTGGCCGCGACTGGCTGGCGGCGCGGCTGCGGGAAAAAGGGGCCGGCGTGGACGTGGTGCCCTTTTACCGGCGCTTGCCCGCCCCCGGCCGGCACTGGCCCGAGGGCGCCGATACGGTGATGATCACCAGCGTCGAGGGTTGGCGGGCGATGACCGCGCTGGTGCCCGCCGGGGCCACCGTGATCGCCGCCGGCGAGCGAGTCGCCGCCGCCGTGGCCGAGCGTCATCCGGGGCCGCTGGTGGTGGCCGCCAGTGCCCACGACACCGACATGCTGGCCGCCGTGCCGCCGTCTTGACGGGGCCTTCTGGTCGCTGCGTGTGACGATAAGGGGTTGGACGGCGCCCGCCGCTCTCTTTATCGTCTATAGATTCCGCCACCAGGCAGGCGGGAACAACAATAGGGAGACCCCATGACGCACCGCGCTTTTCACCGCCAGCAGGGCTTGAGCCTCTGGCCGCTGCTTATCGTGCTTATTGTTCTCGCCGCTCTGGCCGCCGCCGGCTGGTGGGGCTGGCAGCAATGGCGAGTGCTGGAACAGGACCGCCGGGCCAGTCAGAGCGAAATCAGCGACCTGCGCAGTGAACTGAACCGGGAGTCCCAGCGCCGCGACCGGGCGCTCCAGGAAATACGCGAGTCCCAGAATCGCATCGAAGCCGCCCGTGCCCGCGACCGGGAAGCTTTGGCCGATGTGCGCCAGGGCGGGCAGCGCCTGTGGCTGATCAACGAGGCGGAGTCCCTGGCCGCTCTGGCCGGCCAGCGTTTGATGCTTACCGGTGACGCCGAGGCCGCGCGCCGTCTGCTGCAGGCCGCCGACCAGACCCTGGCACGGCTGGACGATCCCCAGGCGCTGCCGGCGCGCAAGGCACTGGCGGTGGACATCGAAAAGCTCAACGGCGCCCGCCAGGTCGACATCGAGGCCATGGTGCTGCGCCTGGGCGCGCTGCAGGCGCTGATCCCGGAGCTGGCGGTGCCGGAGCGCCAGGCGCCGCCCACCGAGGACACCGAACAGGACGCCGGCTGGTGGCAGCGCTTGCTCAACCATCTGCCGGTGACGGTGCGTCGCCACGACGGCGAAGTGCCGCTGCCGCTGACTGAAACCCAGGCGTCCACCGTGCGCCTGACGCTGGACGCCAGCCTGCAGCAGGCACAACTGGCGCTGATGCAGCGGCGCGTGCAGGCCTACCGGCAGGCGCTGGATAACGCCGCCGCCATGCTCAACCAGTGGTTCCAGGAAGATCAGGGGCGGGTTCGCCAGATGCGCGCCGCCCTGGAGGAGCTGGGCGGCCAGCAAGTGGAACAGGCGCTGCCGGAAATCGGCGCCGGCCTGGACGCGGTACGCGGCCTCAAGCGGGACCTGCTGAAAAGCGACGGTAGCGGCGCGGCCGGGGAGGCCGGCCGATGAAAAAAGCCCTGCTGCTGATTGTTGTCGTCCTGCTGGCCGCCACTTTCCTGGGCCGCTGGATGGCCGCCGATTCCGGCTATTTGCTGGTAATTCGCGACCAATGGCGTCTGGAGTCCACGCTCGGCTTCGCGCTGCTGGCGCTGATCCTGGGCGCGGTGGCGCTGATGGTGCTGACCCTGTTGGGCAACCTGGCCTGGAACCTGGCGGAGCCGGTGCGCGCCACACGGCGGTTCCGCCGCGGCCTGGCCCACCGCCGCCTGAAAAGCGGCTTTATTCTGCTTATGGACGGCGAGCTGGATAAGGCCGAACGGCTGCTCACCGCCGCCGGCCGTGAAGGGGACTGGCCGCTGGTGGCCTGGTTGCTGGCGGCGGAATGCGCCCGCCAGCGCGGCGACGGCGAGGCCCTGGAAGAGTATCTGCAGAACGCCGCCAAAAGCCGCCGGGGCGACAGCTTCAGCGGCCTGATGCGGGCCCGCTTCGCCCTGGACGACGGCCGCCCGGCCGCCGCCCATCAGGAGTTGAAGGGCCTGGTGGAACAGGCGCCCGGCAACAAACGCATTCTCGCGCTGTACGCCGACGTACTGGAACGCGAGCGCGACTGGCCGGCCCTTTGCGCCCTGGCGCCGCGCCTGCGCCGCGCCCTCGGCGACCCCTACGCGGCCCGCCGGGAGCGCCGCGCCTGGCTGGCCCGGGTGCAGCAACTGGCGCAGAAACCGGGCTTCAACGACGGCGACAGCCGCGCCCGGGAACTGCGCGATTTGTGGAAGCAGGTGCCCAGCGCCCTCAAGCAGGATCCGGCCATGGTGGCCCGTTACGCCGGTTTCCTGGCGCAGCTCGGCGAAGGTGGCCGCGCCCTGTCGCTGGTCAAGGAGCAGTTGGAGCGGGACTGGGACGATCGCCTGCCGCCGGTGCTGGAGGCCATCGACGATGTGTCCCCGGACGAGCTGCTGCAGAACCTGGAAAAGTGGCTGGTGGACCGCCCGGGCAACGCGGCGGTGCTGGTTACCGCCGGGCGGGTGGCGCTTAAGGCGCGGCTGTGGGGCAAGGCGCAGAACTTCTTCGAGGCGGCGGCCAATTCCAGCCAGAGCGCTACGGCGCTGGCGGAGCTGTCACGGCTCTATCTGGCGCTGGGCGATCAGGTCAAAGCCGCCAAGGTGCTGGAGCGCCGCGTCGCCGAACTCGACGGCCAGCTCCCCGACCTGCCGCTGCCCTGACTAGCCGCCACGCGGTGCTACGAAGCCGGGGTTGTGGGAGCGGGCCCCGCCCGCGAAAGGGTGGCGCCAGCCACCCGGCAGGATGCCAGAGGCCTCTTTTTCCAGTGTCCGGAGCTCCGTATCGGAGACGCGGTGCAATGGTGGTGCCTTCCGGGACCGCTCAAGCCATCCCTGGCCGCTGTTAGTTTGGCCGTCCCTGGCCAAACAGCTCC
>JBFJUC010000153.1:0-6406 GCA_041624875.1 Alcanivorax sp. | reverse complement strand
CTTTGTCGGTCATACGCATGCGGTTCCTGTCTGCCGGGGTCTCACTGCCCGCGAAAACAGGCATTATAGGGGGAAGTCCGCGGCCCGTCATGGCCAAGCCCCAAGGAGACACCATGCAGGACAGCCCGATCACCGCCACCGTGGATTTCCAACGCGATGGGGTACAGCACGGCTTTCTCAAGCTGCCGCACTCCCATGACGATTCCGCCTGGGGCAGCCTGATGATTCCGATCACGGTGGTGGGCAACGGCGCGGGCCCTACCGCTCTGCTCACCGGCGGCAACCACGGTGACGAATACGAGGGCATTACCGCCCTGCTCAAGCTGGCCGGTCGCCTGCGCCCGGAAGACATCACCGGGCGCGTGATCATCGTGCCGATGATGAACCACCCGGCGGTGCTCAACGGCAGCCGCACCTCGCCGATCGACAAGGGCAACCTCAATCGGGCGTTTCCCGGCTGCCCCACCGGTACCCTCACCCAGCGCATCGCGGACTATTTCACCCGCTACCTGGTACCGCTGTGCGACCTGGCGATGGACATTCATTCCGGCGGTCGCACCCTGGACCTGTTGCCGTTCGCCGCCACCCACCGGCTCGCGGACGCCGACCTGGCGCGCCGCTGCCTGGAAGGCGCCCGCGCTTTCGGCGCCCCCAATACGCTGCTGATGGCGGAATTGGAAGGCGACGCGCTTTACGACACCGTGGTGGAGGCCCAGGGCAAAGTGTTCATCAGCACCGAGCTGGGCGGCGGCGGCACCACCACGCCGGCGACCGTGGCGCTGGCGGAGCAGGGCGTCGACAACGTGCTGCGCTGGGCCGGTATTCTGCCCGGCGGGGCACCGCCGGCCGCCACCCGCCTGCTGGAAATACCCGACAGCGCCCACTACCTGCAGAGCGAGCACGCTGGCCTGCTGGAATTCACGGTGAGTCTGGGGGGCGCGGTGAAAGCCGGGGAACCGATCGCGCGGATTTATGCCATGGAGCGCACCGGCGTGCCGCCGACCGAGTATCACGCCCCGGTGGACGGCCTGCTGATCGGCCGCCGCCACCCCGCCAAGGTGGCCATGGGCGACACCTTCGCGGTGCTGGCGGTGCCCTTAGCCTAAACGCGGCTGCCGCCCTGGGCGCGCCGGATTATCAGCACTGCGTCGAATAACGCGATGGCCGCCAGCGCCACGGCTGAGAGCGGAAAGCACAGGACGACCAGTAACATCACCGCCGCTACTTTCCGGCTCAAGGCAGGCTCAGCCCGGGGCGCGGACCAGCGCGGCCGGCGCTTCCACCACAGCAGGGCGCCGGTGACGATCAGGGCGGTGACCAGGGTGACCAGGAGCAGATTCAGCAGCCAGTTCCAAAGGCCCAGGTCGCCCTGGTGGAAGGGGATCGACGCGGCCATGGCTTTGCCCATGGCGGGGTAGTCGGCAAAGCGGATGTCTTGAAGCTTTTCGCCGCTGGCCCGGTCAAGGTGCAGAATCCGCTCATCGGCCGGGTTGGTCAGGTCGCCGGCGATGGTGGTGGCGGAGACTGTCCATACCGCCCCCTCGCCTTGGGGGAAATGCACCCGGTAGGCATCGAAGCCTTGCGCGTCGGCGATTGCCGTCACGTCGTCCAGGCTCAACTGGCCCGGGCCCTGCCCGGAGCGGGGCAGCGGTGTTTGTTCCAGCGCCCAGGGCACCCGGTGCACGCCCTGCTCGTTCATGGTGGCATGGTCGGGCGCTGGTGCCTGAGGGGCTTCGAACCGGGTACTCGGCAGCGAGCCCCAGGGTTGCACCAGCTTGCCACCCCAGACGTTGGTCCAGGCCAGCCCGGAAATCAGGAAGAACAGCAACGGTAGCGCGATCAGCCAGCCCAGGCTCAGGTGCAGGCGCCGCCAGCGCTCGCGCCCGGTCGTTTGCCGCACTGCCTTTTGGCTCCTCGGCCAGGCCAGATACAGGCCGGTCACGATCATCAGCACGGCCAGGCCGGCCGCGGTTTCAATCAGCGCGTCGCCCAGGTCACCGAGGAACAGGGCGCCATGGAATTGTTTCAGCCGGTTGTAGAGGCTGGCGGCCGGGTCCCGGTCGCCGAGAATCTTGCCCGTGTAAGGGTCCATGTAGACCAGTGTGCTGGGCGCGGTGTGGCCGCCGTGGCCCTGCATGCCTTCGGGTTGCAACGAAAAACGCGCCGCAGAGGTGTCGCTTTCAGGGGTCAGGTAGAGGCGCACCGAGGCCTCAGGGTAGGCCTCCCGCACCCGCTCCAGCAGGGCCGAGGCCGGCAAGGCGTCGCCGCCGGCGTTCACTGACAGCAGCGAGCGATTGAGGGCATCGTCCAGCGGCTTGCTGAGCAACATCAGAAAGCCACTCACGGCCAGCATCAGCAGAAACGGCACCACCAGCACGCCGGTGTAGAAGTGCCAGCGCCATACGGCGGCGTAGAGGCCGCCGCGTGGCGGCCTTATCTCGGATGCGGGTCTGTTCATGGTGTGCCTGTCCGCCGGGTTTCAGCCCGCTTAGAAGATGAATGTAACGCCCGCGTAGACGGAGCGCGGTTCCCCCGCTTGAAGCAGCGCGGCATCGGCCGGCGCCTGATCACGCACGCTGAGATTGGTCACATAGGCTTCGTCAGTGAGATTGCGGCCTTCCACGTAGACTTCCCAGGTGTCGCGGGTGAGACCGGCGCGTAAACCCAGCAGCTCGTAGCCGTCCACTTCATAGGTGTTCATGAAGTCCGCGTAGCGGTCGTCGACGATGTCGAAGGTCGGCCCGGCGAAGAAGCCATTGGGGTGGCGGTACAGAATCTCGCCCTTGATGAAAAAGTCCGGCGCCACCGGTAGCCGGTTGTTGGCGTACACCGGGTCGTTGTCGAACCGAAAGTGGTTGTAGGTGAGGCTCACCAGCGGCTCAATGCGATGGCCGCCGTCGCCCAGGGTGAAGCTGGCGCCGACCCGGGCTTCCACCCCGGCATGGACCGTGTCTTCCACGTTGGTGGCCAGGCTGGTGCCCGGTGCATCGGGGTCGTCAATGGAAAGAATCTCGTCCTCGATTTGCGCGTAATACACCGCCAGCTCCCAGTTCCAATCGCTGGCGCGGCCCAGCGCGGCGGCACCGCGGGTGCCCACTTCGGCGACCACGCCCTGCATGGCGTCCAGGGGCTCCTCGTTACCGCTTATGTCATCTTCCAGTTCATACAGCGTCGGCGCTTCATAGAGTTTGCTGACGTTGGTGAAGAGCTCACTGCGGTCGGTGAGCATGTAGACCAGACCCACCCGTGGGTTGATCGACTCATAGGTCCCTTCCGGGTTGTACTCCGCGCCGTTGCCGACGTCGACATTGCGTACTTCACGACGTCCGGTCACCGCCTGGGCCCCGTACACCAGCGTCCAGCGGTCGGCGAAATACCAGCGGTCCATGACGAACACCTCAAGGTTGTCGGCCTGGTTGTCCACCTTGGTGTTCAGGTCCCCGCGGATGCCGGCGGTATGGGAGTAATTGCCGCCTTTAACCCGGGTGTCGCCGTAATTCAGCCCGACCAGCAGGTCGTGGTTTCCCAGCACGGTGTTGTAGCGCACGGTGCTGCCGAAAATGGTCTGGTCGTTATCGATCAGCAGGCTGAAAAACGGCGACGCCACGATCGGGTGATACAGGGACTGGTCCTCGAAGGAAAACCCAACCACCAGGCTGCTGGTGTCGTTCAGCGTCCATTCCGTGCGGTTGGCGGCGCGCCAGGTCTCCACGTTGTAGAGAAAGTTACCGCTGACGTTGTTGGGGTTGGCCTGGTAGGGGTCGTCCTCGAACTGATCCCGCGTCAGCGCGCCGGGCAGCTCCTGGTCGTTGTCCACGTAGCTCAGGTAGAAGCGGTTCTCCACCCGGTCGCTGATTTGCCAGCCGGTATTGGCGTAGAAACTGCCTCTTTGCTGTTCTTGATGGTCGCGATAGCCATCGTAGCTGCGTTGTTCCGCGGTGATCAACGCATCGAAATCACCGGCCACCGCGCCGCCGGTCACCCGGCTTTGCACGGTACCGTGGCTGCCGCCGGTGAACGACGCCTGGTTGTCGGTGGTGCGCGCGGTGGGGCTGATGAAATTGATCGCGCCCCCGAGGGTGCTGGCGCCGTAGGTGAGCGCGTTGGCGCCGCGCGCCACCACCGCGTAGCGGGCGCTGAGCGGGTCGATAAAGCTGTTGTGATTGTTGCCGTCCGCGGCGGTCACCGGCAGCCCGTCCACCATCAGTTTGATGCCGTTGCCGTCGAAGTTCACCGCGTCCAGGTTCGAGCCCCGGCTAGAGTAAAACGTGGAGTCACCGGTGGAGCCGTTGGCCGTCCACACCCCCGGTACGTAACGCAGCATGTCGCCGATGCTGACCACGTTGCGTTCAGAGAGGTCCTCGGCCTCAACCAGACTGACGCCCCCGGGGGTTAAAACCTGCTCTTTCACCAGCTCGCCTCGGGTCTGCTCCGCCGAGTCGGTGTTCTGACCCTGAACGGTGATCGGGGCCAGCGGGTGGACATCGGCGTCCGCGGCGAAAGCGCCGAAGGGTAAAAGGACGCCCAGACAGACGGTGAGTGGCTTGTGCTTGTAGGGATGCATAGTGATGTTCCCGCCCAGAAAAACGGCTGCTTAATACGAGGGAGTCAGCGCGATGCTGTGGGCGAGGAAGTGTATAGAGCGGCCTGCCGCCCCGGAATGCGGCATTATGTCGCAGGGGCGGTAAGGTCGCTTGAGGGCGTGGGAGACGGGCCTGGATGGCGGCCTATTCGATATTCTGGATCTGCTCGCGCATCTGTTCGATCAGCACTTTCAGCTCCACCGCCGCGGCGGTGGTCTCGGCGTCCACGGATTTTGACGCCAGCGTGTTCGCCTCGCGATTGAGTTCCTGCATCAGGAAATCCAGCCGGCGGCCCACTTGGCCGCCCTTTTCCACCACGCGGCGCACTTCGGCGACGTGGGTTTCCAGGCGGTCCAGTTCTTCGTCCACGTCCATCTTCTGGGCGGCGAGCACCAGTTCTTGCTCCAGGCGCTCCGGGTCCGGGCTTTCCACAGCCTCCTGGACGCGTTGGCGCAGGCGGTCGCGCAGGGCGTCGCGGATGGCGGGCAGGGCCTGACGAATGCGGGCTACTTGTTCGCCGACGCCGTCGAGGCGTTCACGCACCATGCGCGCCAGTTGTTCCCCTTCCCGGTCGCGGGTGGCGATCAGAGCGTCCAGGGCTTCGTCGAGGGCGGCCAGCGCCTCGGCCTGCAGGGTCTCGGCGTCCACTTCGCGGGTGGAGAGCACTCCGGGGAACCGCAGGATTTCCAGCGGGTTCACCTGGCCGGCGTGGCGCACCAGGTCGTCGACGCGGCGGGCGGCTTCGGCGAGGTGCTTGACCAGGTCTTCGTTGAGCTCCAGTTCCGCTTCGCCTTCTTCTGTCTGGTAGCGCAGAGTGACGTCGACCTTGCCGCGGCCCAGGCGTTGGCGACAGCGTTCGCGGACGTCGTTCTCCAGAGCGCGCAAGCCCTCGGGCAGGCGCGGGCCCACTTCCAGGTAGCGGTGGTTCACCGAGCGGATTTCCCAGGCCAGGCTGGCGCCGGTCAGGTGGCGGTCGGCTCGTGCAAAAGCGGTCATGCTGCGAATCATGGGCGTCCCTGGGTGGTTATGGCTGTGGCGAAGTGGGGCGGTTAGTGTAGCGGGTCAAGCCAATGGAAGCATTCACGGGCGGCCCGCCTCGCGTTGATGGGCGGGGGTTCGCTACAATGGCCGATCATTCGATCCCGATTCAAGGAGTTTTCATGCGCCCTTCCGGCCGCCAGCTCGACCAGATGCGCGACGTATCCTTCGTACGCGATTTCACCATGCACGCCGAAGGCAGCGTGCTGGTGTCCTTCGGCAATACCAAGGTGTTGTGCACCGCGTCCGTGGAGGATGGCGTGCCGCGTTTCCTCAAGGGCAAGGGCCAGGGCTGGATCACCGCCGAATACGGCATGCTGCCCCGTTCCACCCACACCCGTTCCGGCCGTGAGGCGGCGCGCGGTAAGCAAGGGGGGCGCACCCTGGAGATTCAGCGGCTGATCGGGCGCTCTCTGCGTGCCGCCGTGGACCTGAAGAAGCTGGGTGAGAACACCATCTATCTGGATTGCGATGTGATCCAGGCCGACGGCGGCACCCGCACCGCATCGATCTCCGGCGCCTGCGTGGCCCTGGTGGACGCCTTCACCACCCTGCTGGAACGCAAGCGTATCAAGGAAGACCCCCTCAACGGTCTGATTGCCTCGGTATCGGTGGGGATTTATAAGGGAGAACCGGTGTTGGATCTGGATTATCCCGAAGATTCCAACGCCGACACGGACATGAACGTGGTGATGACCCAACATGGTGGTTTCGCGGAGATTCAGGGCACCGCCGAGGGCGACGAGCCGTTCACTCGTCAACAGTCCGATCAGTTGCTGGGCCTT
>JBFJUC010000152.1:0-6434 GCA_041624875.1 Alcanivorax sp. | reverse complement strand
GGAGTGGTAACCGGCGGCCAGCGCGGGCGGGACTCCGGGTCCCTGCCCGGTCCCGGACGGCGAGGTCAGGGACCTGAAATAAGAAAGGGCGGCATCCTGCCGCCCTTTTTGCGTCGAGTGTTCCTTACCCGATTGCGCTCACCTAGAACCTCCGTGTCCACCGTCCCTAGCTTTCCGTGTGCTCTTATCCATGAACACGGGAGGCACTATAGCAATCGCGGAGCCCGGCAAGGGTTAAAGATCAATAAAACCTGCGGTCAAGAAATGAGCTCTTTCGGCTCTTCCCCATGTATATCAATAGCTTAGCGGCGCCTCGGATAAAAATTGAGGGCAACCGAGGACAGAAGATTGGTAGAAATGCTTACAGTCTTGTAAGATATTGCTTACAAACCCAGAGCATTTCAGCAGGCTGTTCCGGTGCTTGAAGGGCCCCGGGACACACAGCGGTGCCTCAAAGCCGCCAAGTTTTACAATCGCTCACGGCTTTTTACAGCACGGGCAAATCCGGCCCTGTAACCTTTTAATCAGATAAAGGGTATCCCCCCAAGGCGCTAGCAATAGCGCTCACAACCCCCCCTCATCCACCCCCTTTGGATGAGGGGTTTTTTTTGCCTGCTTAACGGGCCCCGAGGGCATCACAGGACTTCTGGAACTGGTTTTCCAGCGCCTCCATCAGTGTCCCCGCCGCGGCCAGATCCCGATCCCGGGCGTATTGCTCGATTTCCAGGCAAATGGCCGTCACGCGCAACGCACCAAGATTACCACTACTGCCTTTGAAGCTGTGCGCCTGCTGGCGGACGCCTTCGGCGTCGCTCGCGGCGAGGGCATCGTGCAGGGCTTGCAGGCGCTGGCCGCCGTCGCGCACGTAGGAAGCGACCAGGGTGTCGAAGTCGCCGCCCATGATCTCTCGCAATTCATTGATAACGGCGCTGTCGAGCACCGGGGGCTGTTCCATGTCTCACTCCCTTGATGGCAGGTGGCCCGGATTCCGATGTTAAGCCTAAAGGACCACCTGGAAGGAGAGTATACTAAGCCGGAAGAGCGGGTTCAGGAAGCCGGAAGTACGCCCAGGTTGCGGGCGCGGGCCACGTCCTCGGGCAGATCCACGTCCCACAGTGGCGGCAGTACGCTCACCGGGGCGGCGTCGTTAAGCGCCACCAGCGTGTCGGCCATGGCGTAGTTGGTGCCCAGACGAACCCTCTCGAAGCGCCCCTCACGCCACACCGCCGCGTCACAGCCGCCGATCAGCACATAGCCGCCGTCCTCGCTGGCGCCCAGCACCACCCGGGCGTCGTCGAGGCCGTCAACGGCCAGGGACAGGTAGGTCTGGTCGAGCACCGGGCAGTCGCTGCCCACCAGCAGCACCCGGGTCGCCTCTTGCAGGCCCGCCCGCAACGCCGTGTTCATGCGTTCGCCGAGCCCGCCACCCTGCTGCAGGCCCACCTCCAGGCCCATCTCGCGGGCCCGGGCCGCCAACCCGTCGTCGTGATCATCAAGCATCAGTTTCGCCCGGCCGGGGAAGGCGGCGGCCTCAAGGAGGGTCCGGTCCAGCAGGCGCTGGTGCACCGCCAGGGCGGCGTCCTCGCCCAGCTCCGGGATCAGGCGGGTCTTCACACGGCCCCGGCATGGCGCCCGGGCGAACACCAATAACAGGGTCTCCATGGCAGTGTCGCGCTCAGCCGCCATGGTGCTGCTGGCGGTAGTGTTGCCGGTAGTAGTCGCGGTGCAGCCGGGCCGGGTCCTCACCGCGCCAGTAGCGCCAGCGCAGTTGCCACATCAGCATCATGGTGCGCCACACGCCGTTCTCCTCCCAGCGCCGACTGTCGGCCACCAGACGCGGACGCAGGCAGGCCGGCGACGCCAGGCGGCGCAGACGCTGGCTGAGGGCCACGTCTTCCATCAGCGGCTGCATCGGGAAACCGCCCATTTCCAGGAACCGGTCGCGCCGCACGAAGATGCCCTGGTCGCCGGTGGCGATGCCGGTCCAGCGCGAGCGGATATTCATGGCGTGGCCGATCAGCGGAAACAGGCGGTGGTCACCGGACAGGCGCACGTCGAACCGGCCCCAGACCGCATCGTTGGGCAGCGCCCGCAGGGCGCGAATGTGGCCGCGCACCACGCGCCCGCAGTCGGCGTGCAGAAACCACAGCCAGTCGCCCTCGGCACGCTCGGCGCCCAGGTTCATCTGCCGGGCCCGGCCACGGTCGCAGTGCAGCACCAGGTCCGCGTGTTCACGGGCAATCAGCGCGCTGTTGTCGCGGCTGCCGCCGTCCACCACGATGATCTGGTCGCCCTCGCTCAGGCGTTCACGCAGCATCTCCAAAAACGGGCCCAGACACTTCGCCTCATCGAGCACCGGAATTACCACACTCAGACTCATCCCAAAGCGCCTCCACAGCTACTGCCGGATCCCGCCGTGCAGCCGAAGCAATGATCGGCCACGTACACCGGTTCGCCTTCCTTGTCCGCCTCGAGCAACTCGCTGACATGGGGGCGCCGGTCATGGTGCCCCTGGGGCATATCCAGCATCTGGTTGAAGTCACAATCGTACAGGTAACCCTGATAATCCACGCTCAGGGTATTACGGCACATCACCGCTTCCAGATTGTCGCGATTGTAGTTGTCACGCAACAACTGCATGTAATCATTGAACTGGTTGTGCGCCAGCAGCACCGCGCCGAAGCGGCTGATGGGCATATTGGTAATGGTCAGCAGGCGGTTGAAGCGCACATCGAAGCGCTCATCCAGCTCACGGTGGTAGTCCGCCTCCAGGGCCGCCTGCGGCGGCGGCAGGTGCGCGCCCACCGGGTTGTAGACCAGGTCCAGGGGCAGCGCCGGGTCGCCGTAACCCACCGCGTTCAGCCGCCGGATCGCCTCGATACTGCTGCTGTACACGCCCTTGCCGCGTTGCTCGTTGACGTTCTCTTCCAGGTAACAGGGCAACGACGCCACGATCTGCACGCCCTGCTCCGCCAGGAACTCCGGCAAATCCTGGTAGCCGGGCTCCAGCAGGATGGTCAGGTTGCAGCGGTCGATCACGGTGACGCCGCGGGACCGGGCGGCGCGCACCAGGTCGCGGAATTGGGGGTTCATTTCCGGGGCACCGCCGGTCAAGTCCAGGACCTCCACGCGGCCCTGGTCCAGCACTTCGACGATCTGATCCACGGTCTCGCGTTCCATCATTTCGGTGCGCGTCGGGCCCGCGTTCACATGACAGTGCACGCAGCTCATGTTGCACAGATAGCCGAGATTGACCTGCAGAATGCTGGTGTGGCGCCGGCGTAGCGCTGGAAAGTCCGTACCACTGCGGAGCAAGAGCCCTCGAGTGTCCTTCATGGTGCACTCCTTTCTGCTAATACGACCATGGATGCACGTTAAGCGGAAACGTTACGTCAATCAGAGGAGTCCGGCGAGGGTTTATCTGAATAACCCAGGAAAGATGGCGCCCCGAGCAGGAGTCGAACCTGCGACCTAGCGCTTAGGAGGCGCTTGCTCTATCCAACTGAGCTACCGGAGCGTGAGGGTTGGTATTGTAGTTATCCTGGCGCTCGATGCCAGTTTCCGGGTTTACCGGCTTTTACCTTCGTTTGGTTTACCGGGGCGCCGGGTGTGGTTAGCGTCGGGGTATCAATTTTATAAACCTAGGGAGCGGGCACATGAGCAAGATACTCGGCTTAATCATTCTGGTGCTGGATATTCTGGCGATCATCAAGATCGTGCAGTCCGGCGCCTCCACCGGCGAAAAGATTCTTTGGGTGATCCTGGTATTGGTACTGCCGGTGATCGGCCTGGTGATATGGGCGCTGTTGGGCCCCGGTTCACCGGTTAAGAAGTAGCGCCACGGCGGCCGGCGTCAGCCGCCGGTCGCCGCCTTTATCAGCGCCTGATTGTCCTGGCTGATCAGCCAGAAGCCCACACTGCCCAGCGACACCATCAGAAATTGCATATGTTGCTTGCGACCGCGTAACCAGGCCTCGGGCCAGTGTTCGCGCACCGCCGCCACTTTCTCCATCAGAAACAGCAGCATCACAGCCACCGCCATCAGCGGCGTGGACGCCCAGGCCGGCAAAAACGGCGTGGCGCAGCCGGCCACCAGCAGCAGTGCCGCCATCGGTACCAGACCGGCCTCCTCCCGCGCCAAAGCCGATCCCGCGTAGAGCCCCACCTGCATCAGCAGATGCAGTGCCGCCAGCAACGCCACCAGGGTCACCCAGGATTGCGCCACCGTCGGCGACGGCAGCCAGATCGCCGTGGCCACGGCCACCACCACGAAGCCGTGGATGAACTGCAAACGGGAAAGGGTTTTCAAACCGGCCGGAAGCTCCGGGTCGCGGGGCAAACGCATGCAACGTCCTCACTGCCAGAAAAAGGTCATAAATAGGGTTCGAACAGGTGCGCCAGCGCATTACGCAGGTGACGCCAGCGGCCCATCGCGCGGAACTCCGCCTCGCCAACCCGGCGGGCACCACGCAGGCGGCTGTCGATCAGATCGTTAGCCTGCTCCGCCAACGGGTCATCATAACATTCCATATCGAACTCGAAGTTAAGGCGCAGGCTGCGCGCGTCCCAGTTGCCAGAGCCCAACAGCACCCAGTGGCCGTCCACCGTCATCAGCTTAGTGTGGTCGAACGGCGGCGCCGAGAAATGCAGCTCCGCGCCTTCGCGCACCAGCCAGCGAAGCGCGTGCAGGCTGGCCCACTGCACCAACCGCAGGTTGTTTTTCTGCGGCACCACGATGTTCACCCGCACCCCTTTCAGCAACGCCAATTGCAGGCTCGCCAGCAGGGTCTGGTCGGGTACGAAATACGGCGTGACGATGCGCACTTCGTGCTCAGCGGCGCCGATGGCCGCCAGCAGCGTCAGCCGGCGTTTGTCGAAATCCGCGTCCGGGCCGGCGTTGATGCCGCGCGCCAGGGTGCCGCCGGCCTCCAAGGCCCCCAGGTAGTTGTCGTCCAGCGTTTCGCCGCAGGTGAACGCCCAATCGGCGACGAAGCTGCGCAGCAGATGCACCACCGCGGGCCCTTCCACCCGGGCGTGCAGGTCCTGCATCTGTGCCGGCTCACGCAGGTAGCCGGCGCGGATATTCATACCGCCGGTGAACCCCCTGCAGCGGTCCACCACCATCAGTTTCCGGTGGTTGCGCAGGTTCAGGTAAGGCATACGCCAGGGCGCGATGGAGTGCAGGAAGCGCTCCACGCGCACGCCCCGGCGCCGCAGGCGCAGGGTGATCGGCGGCAGCGAATACAGCGCGCCGACACCGTCCACCAGCACCCGCACGGTCACGCCGCGCGCCACCGCCCGCTCCAGGGCATCCGCCAGTGGCTTGCCGGCGGCATCGTTGCCGAAGATATAGGTGGCCATCAATACGCTGTCGCGGGCCTCGTCCACCGCCTTGATCATCGCCGCCAGCGCCGGCCCGGCCTCCAGCAGCGTGACCCGATTGCCGCCAGTGAGCGGCAGGCCGGTGAGGCGGCCCACCAGCCGCGCCAGCACCCGCAAGCGGTCGGATTGCAACGGCGTGCCCTGATCCCGACCCGCGCTCAGGGCCGCATCAATGGCGCCGCCGCCGGTGAGCTGCCGGGCACGCCGCTGTATGCGGTTCACGCCCAACAGCAGGTACAGCAGGGCGCCCAGCAGCGGTACCAGCCACACCAGGCCGGTCCAGCCCGCGGCGGCACGGGCGTCCCGTTTGTGCTGCGCCACGTGCAGCGTCACCCACACCGCCGCGGCCACGCCGGTGGTGGCCACGATGGCGGGCCAGAACACCTGTAGCCAGGCGATCAGCCACTCCACCAGCGACGCCGCGCCGGCAACCCATTCCTGCATGCTGTCTCCCTTGCGATTAATTCCCCGTCCGAAGGCGGCCCAGCATACACCAGGGCCGCCGGGCGTCCGTCCCCCGGCGGCGCCGTTTTGCGCTCGGCGGCGCAAACGCATACCATAGCGCCGCTTTACACCCGCCGCGTTAACGACGCGCCGCCCCCTGGCCCTTTCGGCCCGCTGGGGTACTTATCCGGCCCAAAAGGCCACGGGGTCAGCCCCCAACGCAGACAGATATAACATGAACCACGCTGGTTGAAGCGGCCAGTGTACCGGCGCGCCCTTTGTCGCCGTCGGCGCATGATCAGGAGCGAAAACCATGTCAGAAGCCAATACGGTTATTCCGCTGCGTGAACATCAGGAGCCGGCCACCCGGGAACCGCGCCGCTTCAAGGTGTTCACCGCCCGCCAGTTGGACAAAATCGAACAATTGCAGCGTCTCGATGATGATGCTCGTTTCGCCATGCACGTGGTGGCCAACGTGCTGCCGTTCCGCGTCAACGAGTACGTGATCGAGGAACTGATCGACTGGGACCGTGTGCCCGACGACCCGATCTACCAGCTCACCTTCCCGCAGAAAGGCATGCTCGCACCGGAACACTTCGACAAGGTGG
>JBFJUC010000151.1:0-6462 GCA_041624875.1 Alcanivorax sp. | reverse complement strand
GCTGGCCGGTGTCCACCACCCACTCCATTGTCGGCGCCATTGTCGGTTTCGCCGCCGTCGGCGTCGGCATGGACTCGGTGCACTGGGACAAGGTCGGCTCCATCGTCGCCAGTTGGGTGACCTCCCCCCTGCTGGCCGGCTTCATTTCCTTCTTTCTGATTAAGAGCGTGCAACGTCTGGTGCTCAACCACGACGACCCCTTCCAGCGCGCCAAGAAAGTCGTGCCTTTCTATATGTTCATGGTCGGCTATGTGATGACCGCCGTGACCCTGGTAAAAGGCCTCAAACACATCGGCCTGGATATCAGCTTCGCCGCCAGCCTCGGCTGGGCCCTGATCGGCGGCTCGGTGGTGGCCGTGATCGGCGCCAGCATTCTCAGCCGTATTCAGCCGGACCCGGAGGCCGACAAGGACTTCCGCTTCCACTCCGTGGAGCGCATCTTCGCGGTGCTGATGATCTTCACCGCCTGCGCCATGGCCTTTGCCCACGGCTCCAACGACGTGGCCAACGCGGTGGGCCCGCTGGCCGCCATCAACAGCGTGATTGCCAGTGGCGGCCAGATCGGCGAGGAAGCCGCCATGCCCAGCTGGATCCTGCTGGTGGGCGCCATGGGCATCGTCTTCGGCCTGGCGATTCTCGGCGCCCGGGTAATGGCCACCGTGGGCACCAAGATCACCGCCCTGACGCCAAGCCGCGGGTTCGCCGCCGAGCTGGGCGCCGCCACGACCGTGGTGCTGGCCTCCGGCACCGGTCTGCCGATCTCCACCACCCACACCCTGGTGGGCGCGGTGCTCGGCGTCGGCATGGCGCGCGGCATCGGTTCGCTGAACCTGCGCACCGTGGGCACCATCTTTACTTCCTGGGTGGTGACGCTGCCGGCGGGCGCCCTGCTTTCAATTCTGTTCTTCTTCTTCTTCAAGGGCCTGTTCGGGGCCTGAACAGCCTTAAGGCCGGGGGTTTGTCGCTTGCAGTTCCCTAGCGACAACCGCCCGGCGGTGGCTATACTCCCCCCCATGTCATCCAGCCCAGAGAATCCCGTGCCCAGCACCCCCAGCGCCAGCGACCAGGTCAACTGGTTCCGTAATTCGTCGCCGTACATCAACGCCCATCGCGGCCGCACCTTCGTGGTGCTGCTCGGCGGCGAGGTGCTGGACACCCCGCGCCTGCCGACCCTGGTGCACGACCTGGCGCTGCTCAATGCCCTGGGCGTCAAACTGGTGCTGGTGCACGGCGCCCGGCCGCAAATCAGCCAGCGGCTGGAAGCCGCCGGCCTGGAAAGCCGCTTCGAACACCACACCCGCATCACCGACAGCAACGCCCTGGAGGCGGTGATGGCGGCGGTCGGCGCCCTGCGCCTGAAGCTGGAAGGTCTGTTCTCCATGGGGCTGGCCAACTCGCCGATGCACAACGCCGCGATCCAGCTGATCAGCGGCAACTTCGTGATCGCCAAACCGGTGGGCGTGCGCAACGGCTTTGACTACCAGCACACCGGCGAAGTGCGGCGCATCGAAGTGGACGCCATCCGCCAGCAGATGGACGCCGGCAATGTAGTGCTGCTGTCGCCGCTGGGCTCTTCGCCCACCGGTGAGTTGTTCAACCTCAACGCCGAGGACGTGGCCTCCACCGCCGCCATCGCTCTGGGGGCGGACAAGATGATCGTGCTCGGCGACGGCATCCGCATCGAGGACAAGGAACAGCGCCTCCTGCGCGAGCTGTCACCCCAGGAAGCCGGCCGGCTGCTGGGCGAGGAGCGCTTCACCGACAGCGACGTGGAACGCCAGCTCACCGCCGCCTACCACGCCGCCAGCAACGGTGTGGCACGGGCCCACCTGCTCGACGCCAGCGAAGACGGCGCCCTGCTCAAGGAGCTGTTCACCCGTGACGGCTGCGGCACCATGGTCACCCGGGAAACCTACGAAACTCTGCGTGGCGCCCGCATCGACGACGTCGGCGGCATCCTCGAGCTGCTCGAGCCCCTGGAGCAGAACGGCATCCTGGTGCGCCGCTCCCGGGAACTGCTGGAAAACGAAATTCAGCGCTTCGTGATCATCGAGCGCGACGGCATGGTGATCGCCTGCGCGGCCCTCTACCCGTTCGCCGCCGACCATATTGGCGAGTTGGCCTGCGTCGCCGTGCACCCGCACTATCGCAGCAGTGAGCGCGGCCTGCAGATGCTGCGCTACCTGGAACGGCGCGCCCGGGAACAGGGCCTGAAAAGCCTGTTCGTGCTCACCACCCACACCGCCCACTGGTTCCGCGAGCAGGGCTTCGACCCGGCCGGCGTGGAGGCTCTGCCCGAGCAGCGCCAGCAGCTCTACAACTGGCAGCGCAACTCCAAGGTATTCGTGAAGCGTCTCTAGCGGATAGCGCACGCCGTATCGGCCTTTAGTCCGGGGTGCGCTACAATCTCCGCTTTCCGGATCAGACAACGAAGAGACACCCATGCCCCAGTACCGCTCCCGCACCACCACCCACGGCCGCAACATGGCCGGCGCCCGCGCGCTTTGGCGCGCCACCGGCATGAAAGACGATGATTTCGGCAAGCCGATCATCGCCATCGCCAATTCCTTCACCCAGTTCGTGCCCGGACACGTGCACCTGAAGGACATGGGCCAGCTGGTGGCCGGGGAAGTGGAAAAGGCCGGCGGCATCGCCAAGGAATTCAACACCATCGCGGTGGACGACGGCATCGCCATGGGTCACGACGGCATGCTCTATTCGCTGCCCAGCCGCGACATCATCGCCGACTCCGTGGAGTACATGGTCAACGCGCACTGCGCCGACGCGCTGGTGTGCATTTCCAACTGCGACAAGATCACCCCCGGCATGCTGATGGCCGCCATGCGCCTGAACATTCCGGTGATCTTCGTCTCCGGCGGCCCCATGGAAGCGGGCAAGACCAAACTGGGCGAACACAAGCTGGATCTGGTGGACGCCATGGTGATGGCCGCCGACGACAAGGTGGACGACGCCACCGTGGCGGAAGTGGAACGCTCCGCCTGCCCCACCTGCGGCTCCTGCTCCGGCATGTTCACCGCCAACTCCATGAACTGCCTGACCGAGGCGCTGGGCCTGTCGCTGCCCGGCAATGGCTCGCTGCTGGCCACCCACGCCGACCGCCGCGAGCTGTTCCTGGAAGCCGGCCGCCGTATCGTCGATCTCGCCAAACTGTATTACGAGCAGGACATGGAGAGCGTGCTGCCGCGCAACATCGCCTCGTTCAAGGCGTTCGAGAACGCTATGAGCCTGGACATCGCCATGGGCGGCTCCACCAACACCGTGCTGCATCTGCTGGCGGCGGCCCAGGAAGGCGGCGTGGACTTCACCATGGAGCACATCGACCGGCTCAGCCGCAAGGTGCCGTGCCTGTGCAAGGTGGCGCCGGCCACCCAGAAATACCATATGGAAGACGTGCACCGCGCTGGCGGGGTAATGGGCATTCTCGGCGAGCTGGACCGGGCCGGTCTGCTGCACCGCGACCTGCCGATGGTGCATTCGGCCACCGTGGCCGAGGCGCTGGAACACTATGACGTGATGCTGACCCGCGACGACGGCGTGAGAAAAATGTTCACCGCCGGCCCGGCGGGTATCCCCACCCAAACCGCATTCAGCCAGGACACCCGCTGGGACAGCCTGGACACCGACCGCGCCGAGGGCTGCATCCGCGATCTGGAACACGCCTACAGCCGCGACGGCGGCCTGGCGGTGCTGTACGGCAACATTGCCGAGCGCGGCTGCATCGTCAAAACCGCCGGCGTGGACGATTCCATTCTTACCTTCAGCGGCCGGGCGCGGGTGTTCGAATCCCAGGATTCGGCGGTGCGCGCCATTCTCGGTGACGAGATCGTCGCCGGCGACGTGGTGGTGATCCGCTACGAGGGCCCGAAAGGCGGGCCGGGGATGCAGGAAATGCTCTACCCCACCAGCTACCTGAAATCCAAGGGTCTGGGCAAAAGCTGCGCGCTGCTCACCGACGGCCGTTTCTCCGGCGGCACCTCCGGCCTGTCCATCGGCCACGCCTCACCGGAGGCCGCCGAGCAGGGTGCCATCGGCCTGGTCCGCGAGGGGGATGTGATTGACATCGACATCCCCAACCGCACCATCCAGCTGCGCGTCGACGACGCGGAACTGGCCCATCGTCGTGAAAAAATGGACGCCAGCGGCAAGCTCGCCTGGCGCCCCCGCGAGATGCGCCAGCGCAAGGTGTCCACGGCTCTGAAAGCCTACGCCGCCCTGACCACCAGCGCCGACCGGGGCGCGGTGCGCGATCTCAGCCAAATCGGCGAATAGCGCGGCGCGTCACACCGACCCAAAAGAAGGAACCGTCATGAGCTTGCAGCGTAAATTGATGCCGCTTGCCGCCGGCTTGATTACCGGCGCTGGCACCCAACGCTGGCGTCACCGACTGGCGGAGTGGCGCCGCCGCCTGCGCGGCCGCCCCCATGAGGTGACCTTTTACTTCCGCATCGACGACCCCTATTCCTGGCTGCTGGCCCAGGCGCTGCCACGCTTCGCCGAACATTTCGGCGTGCGCGTCACGCCCCGGGTGATGCTCTATCTGGACAACTCCATGTACCCGGAGCCGGGCATGCTGAGCGAGCTGGCGCCCAAGGACGCCGCCGCCCTCGCCGGACTGCACGACCTGAGCTTCCCGGCGGACTGGCGCACCCCCGACCGGGAGACCGCCCTGGCGGCCACCCGCTGCCTGCTCAAGCACGAGCACGATGACCGTTTCTGGAGCCTGGCCCACGCGCTGTCCGACGCCCTCTGGCGCGGCGACCAGGAGGCGCTGCAACGGCTGGTAAAAGAGCACGGCCAGCAGCCGGAAGACCAGGCCCAGCTGGCACTGGAAGCGCGCCGCGATCAGTTCCTCAAGGACGGCCACTACCTCACCGGCACCCTGCATTACGGCGGCGAGTGGTACTGGAGTCTGGAGCGCCTGGACCACCTTGCCCGCCGGTTGGAGCAGCTGGGCCAGGGCGGCGGCCCCTGGCCGCTGAACTACGGACGCGCCAAACAGGCGCTGCTGCCTGGCGCCCCGGCGGCCCCGGCCGGCGACGACGAACCGTCGCCGGTGCTGGAGATGTTCTTCTCATTCCGCAGCCCCTACTCTTATATCGCTTTGTCCCGCGCCTACGCGCTGGCGGACCACTACGGCCTGACGCTGCGGCTGCGCCCGGTGCTGCCGATGGTGATGCGCGGCCTGAGCGTACCGCGCGCCAAACGCTTCTACATTCTCACCGACGCGGCCCGCGAGGCGCGCTTGCATGAGGTGCCGTTCGGCCACGCTTGCGACCCCCTGGGCAAGGGCGTGGAACGTTGCATGGCACTGTGGCCGTTCGCGGAAAAAGAGGGCCGCCTGCGCGAATGGCTGCTGCACGCCGGCGAGGGCATCTGGAGCCAGGGCGTGGACGCGGCCAGCGACGCCGGCCTGCGCAAGCTGGTCACCGCCGCGGGCATGAACTGGAACCGGGCGCGCCGCTGGCTGGACGACGACCAGTGGCAGGGCGACGCCGAGGCCAACCGGGCAGCCATGGTGGCCGCCGGCAGCTGGGGCGTGCCCAGCTTCCGCCTCAACGACCGGCTGATCTGGGGCCAGGACCGGTTTGCCGTGATTGAACAGGCATTACAATCCGGTCATTGATCGCGGCCTGAAATATCGCGACTGTAGGAACGGGCCTCGCCCGCTCCTACAAAAAAACGAGAGGTTTAAAAGCATGACGTTAGCGTATTGGTGTGTTCTGGCGGCGATTCTGCTGCCCTATGCCTTCACCGGCTTTGCCAAGTTCCAGGGCGGTTTCGGTCTCAACGAGAACAAAAACCCCCGTGAATTTCTGGACAAACTGGACGGCGCCCGCAAGCGCGCCCACTGGGCGCAGCAGAACAGCTTCGAAATTCTGCCCGGCTTCGCCGCGGCGGTGATCATCGCGCACCTCGCCGGCACCGCGCCGCAGGCCACCATCGACGGCATCGCCCTGGCGTTCGTACTGAGCCGCGTATTGTTCGGCATCTGCTACATCGGCGACTGGGCCAGCGCCCGCTCTCTAGTGTGGTTCTTCGGCATGGGCTGTATCGTCGCCTTGTTCGTGGGTGTGGCCGGCTGAGCCGACGTCCTTTATGACCTTCCGTGTGGGGATTAACGGCCGTCACGTCTTGAACTGTCCGCCGGACGTCCCCATTCTCACCGCGGCCCGGGACGCGGGCTTCGGTTTTCCACACGCCTGCCGCAACGGCGTCTGCCTGCGCTGTCAGGGCCACTTGACGGCCGGGGCGGTACGCCACGGCAGCAGCGGCGACATCATCCACGCCCACGGGCCCGGCGCCGACCGGGTGCTATACTGCGTGGCCATTCCGATCAGCGATTGCGAGATCGACGTGCCAGAGACGACCGCACCGGGCGAGCTGCCCGTGCACCAAGTGCAATGCCAGATTATCGAGCGCGAGCCGCTCAACCACGACGTG
>JBFJUC010000150.1:0-6462 GCA_041624875.1 Alcanivorax sp. | reverse complement strand
CGAGTGCATCGGCAACGTCAACGTGATGCGCTCGGCGCTGGAGTGCTGCCACAAGGGTTGGGGCGAATCGATCATCATCGGCGTGGCCGGCGCCGGCGAGGAAATCAGCACCCGCCCGTTCCAATTGGTCACCGGTCGGGTCTGGAAAGGCTCCGCCTTCGGCGGCGTCAAAGGCCGCACTGAGCTACCCGGCTATGTGGAGCGCTACATGAACGGCGAGATCAAGATCGACGAGTTCGTCACCCACACCATGCCGCTGGACGACATCAACAAGGCGTTCGATCTGATGCACGAAGGCAAAAGCATCCGCTCGGTCATTCTTTACTGATTGCGGGAGGACTCACGATGACGCATCCCGACGAACTGGAACTGGTCGCCGCGAACAAAAGTTTCGGCGGCTGGCTGAAGCGCTACAAGCACCACAGCAAGGTGCTCGGCTGCGAGATGATCTTCGCCATCTACCTGCCGCCGGCGGCGGAGGAGAAGGACGTGCCGGCATTGTGGTGGCTGTCCGGCCTCACCTGCACGGATGAAAACTTCATGCAGAAGGCCGGCGCCCACGGCACCGCCGCGGAACTGGGCCTGGCGATCGTCTGCCCGGATACCAGTCCGCGCGGCACCGACCTGCTGGGTGAACACGACAGCTATGATTTCGGCTCCGGCGCCGGCTTCTACGTGAACGCCACCGAAGCGCCCTGGAACCGCCACTACCGCATGTACGACTACGTTACCGAAGAGCTGCCAGCGCTGGTGGCCCGGCACTTTCCGCTCAACGGCCAGCAGTCGATCAGCGGCCATTCCATGGGCGGCCACGGCGCCCTGGTGTGCGCGCTCAAGCACCCGGAGCGCTACGCCTCGGTGTCCGCGTTCGCGCCCATCGCCAACCCGACGCAATGCCCCTGGGGCGAGAAAGCGCTGGGCGGCTACCTGGGTGACGACCGTGAGGCCTGGAAGGAATGGGACGCCTGCGAACTGATCGCCACCGGCGCCCCGGCGCCGGCGGAAATCAAGGTGGACCAGGGCGAAGCGGACAACTTCTACCAGGACGGACAGCTACGCCCGGAAGCCCTGGAACAGGCCTGCAAGCAAGCCGGCGTGCCGCTCACCCTGCGTATGCTGCCGGGGTACGACCACTCCTACTTTTTCATCGCCAGCTTTATCGACGACCATCTTCGCTACCACGCGCATCATCTGCGTAGCGGCTGAACCGGGGTTTGCTCTCCAGAAGGCCACTTAGTCGAAAGGTCCGGGCGGTGTTCTGACCCGTGGCGGTGGGAGTTACCCATTGCCCCGCGTCCCGGATTAGAACCGCCCCGTATCCGGAATTGCTTATTGACGGGCCAACGCGTCGAGCAGCAGCAGGCTGTTGGCTTTCACCGCGGTGGTGATCGCCAGGCGCGGGTTGATGATCTCGAACTTGGGATTATGGTTCATGGGCGGCAGCTCGCCGGTGGCCATATAGTTTTTCATCACGTCCGGGGCGCCGCCGCCCACTTCCATGAACAGGGTCTGGGTGTCCTCGATGCCGGCCACCAGCATGGGGAAATCCTCGGAGCCCATCACCGGGGGAAAGCCCGGCATCAGCGCTTTTTTACCCAGCCCGGCGGCGAGGGTCTGCTGGGCCTGCTTGGCCAGGGCGTCGTCGTTGTAGACCGGCTCGGAGTACCCCTTGAGAGTGTATTCCGGCATCTTGTCGTCGGCGACGCCGGCGGCCCGAGCGATGCCGTTGGTTTCCCGTTTGATGGCGTCGAGCATTTGTTCGCGCACCGGCTTTTCGTACCAGCGCAGGTTGAGCTTGAGGGTGCCGCTTTCCGGGATCACGTTGTTGGCTTCGCCGATTTGGCTGGCGCCGACGGTCAGCACCGCCGGCTTTTGCGGGTCCACGTTGCGGCTGACGATGGTCTGGTAGGCCATCACCGAGCGCGCGCCCATCACTACCGGGTCGATGGTGTTGTGCGGCGCGGAGCCGTGGCCACCGATGCCGTGCAGGGTCACGTCGAGCTGGTCGCTGCCGGCCATGCGGCGCCCGGCGCGCACCGCCACGGTGCCGGCGGGCCATACCGGAAACACATGGGCACTGATCAGCAGTTCCGGTTTGGGCACCCGGTCGTAGAGGCCGTCGTCGACCATGGCCTGGGCGCCCTGGATCAGCTCTTCCGCCGGCTGGGCGATCAGCACCAGGGTGCCGGCCCAGGCGTCACGGGTGTCGCGCATCACTTCGGCGATGCCCAGCAGCCAGCTGACGTGGGCGTCGTGCCCACAGGCGTGGGTCACATAGGTTTTGCTGCCGTCGTCCAGGGTCACCTGCTTGCGGCTGGCGTAGTCCAGGTCGGTGTCTTCTTTTACCGGCAGGCCGTCCATGTCGCTGCGGAACATCACCACCGGACCGTCGCCGTTTTTGAGCACCGCCGCCACGCCGGTGCCGCCGATACCGGTGTGCACCCGGTAGCCCAGTTTCTTAAGGCGCTTGCCCACCAGTTTGGCGGTCTCGGTTTCCTGGAAGCCCAATTCCGGGTTGGCGTGCAGATGCTTGAAGGTGCTCACCAGCCGGTCGCCCTGGGCTTCGGCCAGTTCGTTGACGCGTTGGGTGGTGTCGGCCAGGGCCGGAGTGGCGGCGGCGGTTAGAGCGAGGGCCGCCGCAAGAGCGGTGCGGTGTAGGTTCTTTAGCATTTTTTCTCTCCCGGTTCGTCGTTGTTGTTTGTTAGAGCGGCCTTTCGCGGGCAGGGCCCACTCCCATAAGCCCGCCCGTGCATGGCTAGCGACGGGTGGCAGCGAGGGCGCGGCGGTAGCCGAGCCAGGCCATGGCGCCGGCCAGCGCGTTGCCCAGGGCGGCACCGATCGCCAGGCCGGTGAGGCCGCCCAGCCAGGCGCCCAAGGACAGTAGCGGCATGTAGCAGGCGAACAGGCGCAGGAAGGAAATGGTCATCGCGCGCACCGGCCAGCCCAGGGCGTTGCTGGCGGACACCACCAGCATACACACACCCAGCAGGCCATAGCTGGGCGGCAGGAAGCGAATCAACACGGTGAGATGCTCGCGCACGGCACCGTCTTCCACCAGCAGGGCGGCCAGGGGCGCGGCCAGCACCGCCAGCACCAGGCCCAGGCCCAGTTGCCAGACCACCACCATGCGCGCGGCGGCGGCCATCACCCGCTCCACTTCCTGCCAGCGGCCGCCGCCGTAGCAGCGCCCCAGCCAGGGCGGCAGGGCCATGGTCATGCCCAGCACCAGAACAATGGAGAAACTTTCCAGGCGGCTGGTCAGGCCCCAGGCGGCCACCGCGGCTTCACCCAGCCGTGCCACCAGGCCGGTGGCCAGCATGGCGGCCAGCGGCGGCATCAGTTGACTGATCATGGCGGGGCCGGCGATGGCCGCGAACGGGCCGGCGGACTCGCGTACTTCGCGGAGCACGTCGTCGCGCTCCAACCAGCCGCGCCCGCGCAGCGCCAGGGCGGTGATCAAGCCGCCGCTGGAGAACGCCGCCAGGGACGCCCAGGCGGCGCCTTCCAGGCCGAGCGCGGGCACCGGCCCCAGGCCGAAAATCAGAATCGGGTCGAGCACCAGGTTCACCAGGCTGGTAACCATCATCATGGTGCCGGGGAAACGGGTGTTGCCGTGGGCCCGAAACAGGCTGTAACCGAAGTAGGCCATGGCGCCCACCCAGGAGGCGTACAGCTGCACCGTCCAGAAAGGGCGGATTACCGCACGCAGCTTTTCGCTGGCGCCGAGCAGCGCGAAGGCCGGATCCTGCAGCGTCCACAGCAACAGGGCCAGCACCGCCATCACCGCGCCGCCGCCGGTGAGCACCAGCACGCCGAGGCGCCCGGCGCGTTCTTCCTGGGCGGCCCCGATAGCGCGCGAGATCAACGCCGCGATGGCGATACCCATGCCCACCTGGATACCGATGGTGAGAAACACCAGGGGGAAGGTGAATGACTGGGCCGCCAGCGGCTCGGTGCCCAGCCGTGCCACGAAAACACTGTCGACCAGATTGAAGCCCAGCAGGGACAGCACACCCAGCGTCATCGGCCAGGTTTGCCGCCAGATTTGCCGGACCAGCGCCGGTTGCTCGCTCACGATGACTCCGCTGTTTCCTGAACCTCACCGGGGGAGCGGCCTTTGGCCCGCTCGTAAGCGACGATGGCGGCACCAATGCTACCTAGCAACATGCCGGCGGAACCGATAATGAACAACCACACCCCGGCCGGTTTCAGGGATTCCCACAAAAAGAACACGCTGCCGACCACGAAGGTAGTGTTGCCCAGCAGCCCCATGGCCAGATGAAACCACTGGTATTCGTGCACGAACGCACGGGTGAACGCCCAAGTGGAGTGGGCGCGCCGGGCGCTTTGGCGAACGCTTTGTGATTTGCTCATGTTGTTGTTCCTCGTTACCCAGGGACAGCGGAGCGGGAGACTAACACAACGCCGCGACGGTACCGTTGCCGCCGCTAAAAGGGCTGCAGCCGGGCCGCCAGGGCGCCGCCGCCGTCACGGCCGCGCTCCACCAGCTCGAGAAATTCATCGCCCAGGCGGCGGCTTTCGTCGATGGCCCGGTGCCAGTACCGCTCTCGGCCCGGGTCGTCGCCCAGGTAGGTTTTGAAATCGGTGCGGTCGGGCAGCTTGCCGTGGGGCAGACGCGCCAGGTAATCGGCGGACGGCGCCACCAACAGGGTGCGCGCCAGCCGCCCGGCGTCGCCGTTGCGCCAGCGCAGCGGCTTATCGAACCAGCCAGGAATCACCCGGTTGGTGAAATGGGGATACAAAACCAGATCGTCGGTGCGGTAGGGCAGGTCCAGGTGGTAATCCAGCAAGCCGCCGTCGCGGTACACACCGGCCGGGCCGCCGGGCAGATCGCGCACCCCTTCCAGCACCAGGGGAATGGCGGCACTGGCAAGCAGGGCGGCGCGCAGGTTCTCCGCGCTCAGGCCGATGTGGTGGGTGGCGAAATCTTTGAGGTCCGACAGCGGCAGCGGCGCCTCGCCGGGGTACACCAGGCCGCGCTCCATGAACACGCCCAGGGCGCGGCGGCTGAGCAGGTTGCCACCGATCAGGCCGGCCATCCCCAGGCCGAGCCCCAGGCGGCCCTCACCGCTGATCGGACGGCGGCTGCGGATCACTACCACCACCAGCCGGTAGTCCGGGTTGCCGAGCACCGCCGGATCGCTGTCGCCGAGCAGTTCGTCGAGCATCAGCGCGCAACGGCGGCTGACCTCGCTGGCAGTGATGCCTTTTGGGAAGCGCTGGGCACTGTACAACTCCGCCAGCCGGCGCAGACGGGCGGCGGCGTCTTCGCCATCGGTCGCGCCGGCCACGGCGGCGAACCGCCAACTGCCGATGGAGGCGCCGATCAGCGTGCGCGGACGCGGCGCCCGGGGCAGGAAGTCCCCGAAAACAGCCTGGTCCAGGCCGCTGATGCCCACGGCCTTGGGGCCGCCGGCGGCGCCGGGTACCACACTGATGTCCTCGGCGCGCAGGCCGTATTCAAGAAGGTGCTCCCGGGCCTGGGTCCCGGCGCGCAGAACCAGAGCCGGTTCGCGGGTGTGAATGGTAGGCAAAACGATCCCCCGGTGTGTGTGACCGGGGGAATGCTATCAGGTCCGCTCGTGGGGGTGACAGTAGATCACCAGTTCGCCGTCGGCGGCGTCCACATTGGTGGGCACATCCAACGGATCGCTGACCGCCAGGATCACGTCATAGGCGCGGCCGCCGCTCAGCGAGCAATCCACCCGATCGATTTCTTCCTCCGGGTCGGTGCCGTTTTCCACCACCACCAAATTCAGACTGCCAGCATCCGTGGACTGGTAATCCGTGGCTTCGCCGATGGTCAGGTCGGTGGCGAAGTATTCCCCGTCGCTGGAATCGTTGTAGCGCAGATCCAGAGAGAAGGTATTGAGAATATTGGAATTCACCGTGTTGATGATTCGGAACCGAGCGGTGCCCGTCTCCACATCGGTCTGATCCTGCTGAAACAGGCCCACATCGATGGAGCCGGTGGTGGTGTCACCGTAGGATACGGCAGTATAACTTGTGTCGTTCGCCAGCCGCGCGCGGTCGCTGAACAGGCTGGCGCCGTTCTGGTTCACACCGCGCAACTGCACACTGTTGTCTTCGTTATCGTTGGCGTCGTCGATGCGAACGTTGAGCTCCGGCGCTTCGTCCTCACGGGAATAACCCACGTCGTTGACGCTGTCGGATTCGTCGCCCTCGACGGTGAAGTCGACGGTCAGGTTGCTCTGATCAGCGGCGCCCTGGCTGGTGATCTGGTTGTAGTAATAGACCGAGCTTTCCGAGCGCAGCGAGTCGAACAGGCCACCCTCATCATCGCAGCTGGACGCCAGGGCGGCGGCCACCACCACCGGCACGAAGAATCCCACGTTCATGTTGTTCTCCTGGTTCGTTCCTTGAGGTATGGACCCGTCAGCCGGGCCCCGGTTCCACGTTGAATTCCTGGATGAAGATTTG
>JBFJUC010000149.1:0-6477 GCA_041624875.1 Alcanivorax sp. | reverse complement strand
TCCAGTGCCCGGCGGCGAATATCGGAGTTACCCTTCTCTGGCTGCATTGCCACCATCAATCCATTACACTGCCGCGATTGCGAAACGGCCCTTTTTACCTGTTCCGAGCAGCCGATGCCACTGCCCTCACGATTGTTTTTACCCGGCCTCGCCCTATTGCTGGCCGGCGTCGCCGGAGCCGACGACGACCTTAATTGGGTCGACCGCGACACCATGACCACACTGCCGCCGGTCCAGCAGCGGCCGATTCCGGTCTGGTGCAGCGGCATTTATTACAATCCATCCGTGGGCGTGCCGGCGGATCAAAGCGACATCATCATCACCGCCGACAGCACCAGCCTCACCGAGGACGGGCTGATCAGTATGGACGGTGAGGTGCTGATCGAGCGCCCCGGCCGGCGTCTGACCACCCAATCGGCGCTGCTCGACCAGTCCAGCGGCAAGTTCGAGGCGGCCAACAGCCTGCGCCTGGAAACCGACCAATTCACCTTTATCGCCGACGGCATGAGCGGCCAGACCCAGCGCCGCGAGGCCAGCCTCAACCGGGTCCGCTACGCGCTGTTCGGTCCCGGCGCCCGAGGCACCGCGGAGCACATTGATCTGGTGGAGCATTTCACCACCATCGAGCACGGCACCTACACCACCTGCGCGCCCGGCTCCAACGGCTGGGAGCTGAGCGGCCGGCAAATCCGGCTGGACCGCCAGGAGGGCTGGGGCGAAGCCCGCGACGTCACCCTGCGTGTCAAGGGCATGCCGCTGCTGTGGCTGCCCTGGATCACCTTCCCGATCGACGAGCGCCGCAAGACCGGCCTGCTGTTCCCCACCATCACCACCAGCGACAGCGGCGGTGTGGACATCACCCAGCCGGTCTACATCAACATCCACCCGCAAATGGACGCCACCATCGCGCCGCGCTACATCGACGGCCGGGGCAGCGGCGTGGAAGGCGAGTTCCGTTACCTGTCCGACCTGGGCCAGGGCAGCATCAGCTATGGCGTGCTGTTCAATGACCGCGAATTCGACGGCGAAAACCGGGAGCTGGCCGCCTGGCAGCACGATGGCTCGGTGGGCCGCTGGGCGCTCACTTCCGATGTGAACTACGTGTCCGACGACTTCTATTTCAAGGACCTGGATACCGGCCTGGAAGTCAGCTCCCGGACCCATCTGCCCCGGCTGGGCCAGGCCCGCTATTTCGGCCGTGACTGGCAGGCGCTGGCGCGCCTGCAATCCTGGCAGACCATCGACCCGACGCTGCCCGACGATCAACTGCCCTACCGCCGCCTGCCGCAGCTGCAGCTGTCTGGCGACCCGGAACTGCTGGGCCCGGTACGCGGCCTGTGGCTCAGCGACGTGACCGCCTTCGACCGCTCCGACAAGGACACCAGCAACAACCCCACCGGCGCCCGCGTGCATTTGGCCCCGGGCCTGGCGGTGCGCATGGAGGAAAGCTGGGGCTATGTGGAACCCCAGGCGCGGCTTTACCATAACCGCTACCAGCTCGACGACGCGGAGACCTCCGCCAGCGACGCGACGCTGAGCACCTGGGGGGCGAGCGTGGATTCCGGGCTGTTCCTGGAGCGCGATACCAGCCTGTTCGGGCGCGGCTACACGCAGACCCTGGAGCCGCGGCTGTTCATCAACAAACTGGCCTACGAACAACAGGACCAGCTGCCCAATTTCGACAGCGGCGAGCTGACCTTCTCGTACAATACGCTGTTCCGGCAGAACCGCTTTATCGGTTACGACCGCTTCGGCGACGAGGAAAAGGCCTCGCTGGGTCTGACCAGCCGTTTTCTGCGCAATGCCGACGGCCGTGAACAACTTCGATTGCGGATCGGCCAGGGCTTTTACCGGGGCGAACGCAAGGTGCAATTGAACGGCGAACCGCCGGACGACGCCGACCAGACCCCCATGGTCGCCGACATGCGCTGGAACTTTGGCCACGATTGGTACCTCTACACGGAGGGACAATGGGACACGCACGCCAATGAACGGCAGCGTTCCTCGGTGCGGCTGGGCTACACGGACCGGGAACGGCGGGTGTTCAATCTGGCCTTTCACGACCGTCCCGCGGACGACATCCGCCAGTCGGAGATCGCCACCATCTGGCCGATCCACAACAACTGGCGGCTGGTGGGCCGTTGGCTCTACGACTACGAAAACCAGCGCACCCTGGAAACACTGGCGGGCGCCGAATGGCGTAACTGCTGTTGGAAAATCCGTTTGCTGAGCCAGCGGGAACTCACCGACGAAGACGGTGACACCACGCTGGAGGCGGACACCACCGTGCTACTACAGATTCAAATGACCGGGCTGGGCGGCTTCGGCGGCCGGGTGGATTCCCTGCTGGAACGCAGCATTCCCGGATACAGGAGTGAATATGATTAGGTCTCTGGCAACCTGGTTGCTGAGCGCGACGTTCTTGAGCACGACCTTTTTGCTGCCCCTGGGCGCGCACGCCCAGGTGGAAATGCTCGACCGTATCGTGGCGGTGGTCAACGACGGCGTGATCATGGAAAGCGAGCTGCAGGAACGGGTGGACGACATCGCTGCTCAGTTCCGTGGCGACAACCGCCCGCTGCCGCCCCGCGACGTGCTGCGCGAGCAGGTCCTCGACCGGGTGATCCTGGAGCGGCTGCAACTGCAGATGGCGGAACGGGCCGGCATCCGCGTCGACGACGGCGCCCTGAACCAGGCGCTGTCCGGCATTGCCCGGCAGAACAACATGACCCTGCAGCAGTTCGCCGAGGCACTGCGCGCCGACGGCTACAATTGGTCCCGGTTCCGCGAACAGGTGCGCAACGAAATGGTGGTGTCCCGGCTGCAGCAGCGCAGCGTGGCGTCCCGGGTGCGGGTCACCGACCGCGAGGTGCAACGGTTCCTGGAGTCGGAAAGCGGCCGCCAGATGTTCCAGGCGGATTTCCACCTCGGCCACATCCTGGTCAAGGTGCCCGGCAGCGCCAGCCCGGAGCAGGTCAGCGCGGCGCAGCAAGAGGCCGAAGACCTGGTGCAGCGTCTGCGCGGCGGCGCCGACTTCGCCGAAACCGCGGTGTCCGAATCGGACGGCCCGCAAGCGCTGGAAGGCGGCGACCTGGGCTGGCGGGAAGCGGCCCAGTGGCCGAGCCTGTTCTCCGACGCCGCGATCGACATGAGCAAAGGCGAAATCAGCGAGCCGCTGCGCTCCGGCGCCGGCTTCCACATTCTCAAGATGATCGACCGCCGTGGTGGCGGCGCCGAAAAAGTGGTCACCCAGTACCGGGTGCGCCACGTTCTGGTGCGCGCCGACACCCTCACCAGCGAAGAGCAGGCCCGCGCCGAGATCAACCGGGTCCACGACCAGGTCGACAGTGGCCAGATGAGCTTCGCGGACGCGGCGGCGGAACACTCCGACGACCCGGGCAGTGGCCGTCAGGGCGGCGAGCTGGGCTGGGTGACGCCAGGTGAAATGGTGCCCGAATTCGAGCAGATGATGGTGGAAACGCCACCCGGTCAGCTGTCGCCGGTGTTCCAAAGCCAGTTTGGCTGGCATTTCCTGCGCGTGGAGGAAACCCGGGAAGCGGACATGAGCGACCAGTTCCGCGAACTGCAGGCCCGCCAGGCGTTGCAGAAGCGCCGCTTCGACGAGGAGCTGCAAACCTGGCTGCAGGAGCAGCGCGCGGAAGCCTACGTGGACATCCGCCTGCAATCATGAAGCGGCGCCCGATCGCCATCACCGCCGGCGATCCGGCCGGCATCGGCCCGGACCTGCTGGCCGCGCTGCCGGCGGCCCTGCCGGACCTGCCCCTGGTGCTGCTCGCCGACCGTGATGTCCTGGCGGCACGGGCCACCGCGCTCGGCCTCGACCTTAACTTGCCGGAATGGGCGCCGGGCCGGCCCGTGCCGGAGCATGGCGCCGCCCTGTGGCATTGCCCGGCCGGCGCCACGGTGACCGCCGGACAGCCGGACCCGGCCACCGGCGCCGGCACCCTGGCGATGCTGGAGCGGGCGGCCGACGGCTGCCTGGACGGTACCTTCGCCGCCATGGTCACCGCGCCGGTGGCCAAGAACATTATCCGTGAAGGCGCCGACCCGGCCTTCACCGGCCACACCGAATTCCTGGCCGAACGGGCCGGCGTCGACCAGGTGGTGATGATGCTGGCCGCCGGCGATCTGCGGGTGGCTCTGGCCACCACCCACCTGCCGCTGGCGCGGGTGCCGGCGGCCATCACCGACGCCGCCCTGACGCGCACCCTGACCATCCTGCACAACGATCTGCGCCGCAAGTTCGCCCTGCCGCGCCCACGAATTCTGGTGCTGGGGCTCAACCCCCACGCCGGCGAAGGCGGCCATCTCGGCCGCGAGGAACTGGATGTGATCATTCCCACCCTGGCGCGCCTGCGCGAACAGGGCCTGCAGCTGACCGGCCCGGTGCCGGCGGACACCGCCTTCCAGCCGGACCTGCTGGCCGGGCATGACGCGGTACTGGCCATGTACCACGACCAGGGCCTGCCGGTGCTGAAATACGCCGGCTTCGGCGAGGCGGTGAACCTGACCCTGGGGCTGCCGTTCATTCGCACCTCGGTGGACCACGGCACCGCCTTCGATCTGGCCGGCACCGGCCGGGCGCACGCTGGCAGCCTGCTGGCCGCCACGCGCCTGGCGGCGGACCTGGCCGCCCGGGCCAACGGCCAGGAGGCACCATGAGCGAACATCGCGCCCGTAAACGGTTCGGCCAGCACTTCCTGCACGACGCCGAAATCATCGACCGGCTGGTGCGCTCGGTGGCACCCCGGGACGGCGAAACCGTGCTGGAAATCGGCCCCGGGCAGGGCGCTCTCACGTTCCCGCTACTGGAGCAGGTGGCGCATCTGACGGTGGTGGAACTGGACCGGGATCTGATCGGCCGGCTGCGCGATCAGGTGCCGGAGGAGCGCCTGACCATCCACCAGAGCGATGCCCTGCGCTTCGACTTCACCGCCCTCGCCGGGCAAGGGCCGCTGCGGGTGGTGGGCAATCTGCCCTATAACATCTCCACGCCGCTGATTTTCCACCTGCTGGCGCAGACCGGTGCGATCGCCGATATGACCTTTATGCTGCAGAAGGAAGTGGTGGAGCGGCTCACGGCCGCCCCCGGCGGCAAGGATTACGGACGCCTGTCGGTGATGGTGCAGTACCATTGCCAGGCGGATTACCTGTTTCCGGTGCCGCCCGGCGCGTTTCAACCACCGCCCAAGGTGGATTCCGCCGTGGTGCGCCTGATTCCCTACGCCCGCCCGCCATGGCCGGCGACTGATCCGGCCTGGCTGAGCCGGCTGGTGGCGCAGGCGTTCAGCCAGCGCCGCAAGGCGATCCGCAACAGCCTGAAAACCCTGATCGCCCCGGAGGTGTTCGACACCACCGGCATCGATCCCGGCCTGCGCCCGGACCACCTGTCCGTCGCGGACTACGTGACCCTGGCCAACGCCACCGCGCCGGAACCGGGACCTGGAACCACCAAGGAGCCGACGCCATGACCGCCGTGGACGACACCGCCATCGATACCGACCGCTACCGCATGCAGGTCACCGTGGAGACCGAGTACCTGCCCGATCAGAGCGACCAGGACGGCCAGCGCTGGGTGTTCGCCTACCACATCCGCATTATCAACCGGGGCGCGGTCACCGCCCGCCTGCTGACCCGTCACTGGGTGATCACCGACGGCGAGGAACGCTCCCGCGAGGTGCACGGCGAAGGGGTGGTCGGCGAGCAGCCGAGCATCGCGCCGGGGGAAGAATTCCATTACTCCAGCGGCGCCATTCTCGAGACCGAAGTAGGCACCATGGAAGGCAGTTACCAGATGATCGCCGAAGATGGCACCTGCTTCGATGCGGCGGTGCCCGCCTTCACCCTCGCCGTGCCACGCGCACTGCATTGAGGAGCCGACCATGAGCACCTACGCGATCGGCGACCTGCAGGGCTGCCTGGCGCCTTTCGACGCCCTGCTTGACCACATCGGCTTTAACGCGGACCGCGACCGGCTGCTGTTGGCCGGCGATCTGGTCAACCGCGGCCCGGATTCCCTGGGTGCTCTACGCCGGGTGTATGAACTGCGGGACAACACCCGCGTGGTGCTGGGTAACCACGATCTGCACCTGCTGGCGGTGGTGCACGGTCACGCCGGCCTGAAAAGCAAGGATACCCTGCAGCCGATCCTGGACGCCCCGGACCGGGACCCGCTACTGGGCTGGCTGCAAAGCCAGCCGCTGCTGGTCGATGTGCCCGGGTTCAAAGCGGTAATGACCCACGCCGGGCTGCCGCCGCTGTGGCGGCTGGACGAGGCGCGCGCCCGGGCCCTGGAAGTGGAAACGGTGCTGGCCTCCCCGGCCAAGGCGGAAACGTTTTTCGCCAACATGTACGGCAACACCCCCGCCGGCTGGCACGACGGCCTGGAAGGCACGGACCGCTGGCGGGTAATCACCAACTATTTCACCCGCATGCGCTTCGTCAATGACGCCGGCG
>JBFJUC010000148.1:0-6522 GCA_041624875.1 Alcanivorax sp. | reverse complement strand
TGCACCGCCGATGTGGGCTGGATCACCGGCCACAGCTACATCGTCTATGGGCCGCTGGCCAACGGCGCCACCACCCTGATGTTCGAGGGCGTGCCCACCTACCCGGACGCCTCCCGCCACTGGCAGGTGGTGGACAAGCACCAGGTCAACATCTACTACACCGCGCCTACCGCCATCCGTGCCCTGATGGGCCAGGGCGACGAGCCGGTGACCAAGACCGACCGTTCCAGCCTGAAATTGCTGGGCACCGTGGGCGAGCCGATCAACCCGGAAGCCTGGCAGTGGTACCACAAGGTGGTGGGCGAGGAACGCTGCCCGATCGTCGATACCTGGTGGCAGACCGAGACCGGCGCCATCATGATCGCGCCGCTGCCCGGCGCGGTGGACCTGAAACCCGGCTCCGCCACCCTGCCCATGTTCGGCGTGCAGCCCGGGCTGATGGACCCGGACGGCAAAGAACTGGAAGGCGCCACTTCCGGGAACCTGGTGATCAAGGCCAGCTGGCCGAGCCAGATCCGTACCGTGTACGGCGATCACCAGCGCATGGTCGACACCTACTTCAGCGCCTACCCCGGCTATTATTTCACCGGCGACGGCGCCCGCCGCGACGAGGACGGCTACTGGTGGATCACCGGCCGGGTGGACGACGTGCTTAACGTCTCCGGGCACCGGCTGGGTACCGCCGAGATCGAGTCGGCGCTGGTGCTGCACAAGAGCATCTCCGAGGCCGCCGTGGTGGGTTACCAGCACGAGGTCAAGGGTCAGGGCATCTACGCCTATGTGTCGCTGATGCGCGGCGCCGAAGGCAGCGAGGACCTGATCAAGGAGTTGCGCGACCTGGTGACGCAGGAAATCGGCCCGATCGCCAAGCCGGATCTGATTCACTTCGCCCCCGGCCTGCCCAAAACCCGCTCCGGCAAGATCATGCGCCGCATTCTGCGCAAGATCGCCGCCGACGAGCTGGACAGCCTGGGCGACACCTCCACCCTCGCGGACCCGGGCGTGGTCGACGAGCTGATCAAGACCCGCCAGAACAACGGCGACAGCTAAGCCGCTAAGGGGTCAGGTCTTGCCTGACCCTGCCTATGCCCGCTGGTGGCGTAGCAGAAACACCAGAGGAATCGCGGCCATGTTGATCCACATCAGCAGCCGGAAATCATTCATATAGCTGATTTCCGCGGCCTGACTCAGCAGGGTCTGATAGACCGCCGCCGGCACGCTCCCCACCATCTCCTTGACCGGCAGTCCCTGGCTCAGCCAGGGGGCCAGTTGCAGGTGCTCGCCGAGCTGCTGCTGATTGATCCACATATTGCGCGACAACATCGCCGTCATGATCGAGATACCCACGCTGGACCCCAGGTTGCGCGACAACGAGAACAGCGACGCGCCCTCGGTGCGCAGCGCCGGGTTAAGCGTGGCGTAGGTCAGCGCGCTGGCCGGCACGAACACCAGCCCCAGGCCCAGCCCCTGAAGCACCCCGGTCCAGATCAGCGTGTTGCGGCTGACCTCAAGCGTGAAACCGGCCATTTCATGCAATGAGAAGGTGATGAACAACAGCCCGGTGATCACCAGCACCCGAGGATCCAGACGGGTGCGCATCAGGCGCCCCACCAACATCATCGAGAACATTGAGCCGAGGCCGCGGGGCGCCAGCACCAGCCCGGTCGTCGCCGCCGGATAATCCTTCCACTGCTGCAGGAAGGGCGGTAACAACGCCATGGTCGCCAGCAGAATGATGCCGACCACGAAGATGAACACCAGCCCGGTGACGAAGTTGCGGTCCTTGAACAGCGCCGGATCGATGAAGGGGTCTTTGCGGGTCAGCGAATGAATCACAAACAGATACAGGCCGAGCAAGGCCAGCACCGCCTCGAACTGAATCTCGAAACTGTCGAACCACTGCAGGTGCTCGCCGCGATCGAGCATCAGCTGGAAGGCACCAATCGCCAACCCAAGGTACGCGAAACCCATCACGTCAAACCGCACCTTACGGGTTTCGGTCTCACTGACACTCAGCCAGATGCCGGCGAACGCCAGCAACCCGAACGGCAGATTGATGTAAAACACCCAGCGCCAGCTGTACCACTCGGTGAGCCAGCCGCCCAGGGTAGGCCCGAGAATCGGCCCGACCATCACACCCATGCCCCAGATCGCCATGGCCTGGCCGTGCTTCTCCACCGGATAGGCGTCCAGCAGCACTGACTGGGACAACGGCACCAGCGCGGCGCCAAACACCCCCTGCAGGATACGGAACATGACCATCTGATCCAGCGAGGCGGACAGCCCGCACAGGCCGGACGTTACCGTGAAACCGGCCACCGACCAGAGGAACAACCGGCGCCGGCCCAGGCGGCTGGCCATGAAACCCACCGTGGGCGTCATAATGGCGGCGGCGACGATATAAGACGTCAGCACCCAGGTGATCTGATCGGTACTGGCGGACAAGCTGCCCTGCATGTGCGGCAGGGCCACATTGGCGATGGTGGTGTCGAGCACCTGCATCACCGTCGCCAGCATGATGCTGACGGTGACCAGGCGCTGGTCGTTAACGCGTGCCATGCTCGCCGCTGCCGGCCACCGGTCTGCCGGCCACCGGGCTGCCGGCCACCGGCTTCTCGGCAAGCGGCGACGCCTCGGTATCAATGGTGATTTCCGCGCTCATGCCCGAACGCAGCGGCGGCTTACCGTCCACATCCAATAACTGCAGGCGCACCGGGATTCGTTGCACCACCTTGACCCAATTACCGCTGGCGTTCTGCGGCGGAATCAGCGCGTATTCGGAACCGGTGGCCGGGCTGAGACTCTGCACCCGGGCCCGCCAGACAACGTCGGGATAGGTGTCCACGGCGACTTCAACGGTCTGCCCCTCGCGGACATGGGTGAGCTGGGTTTCCTTGAGGTTGGCTTCCACCCAGGCGGACCGGTCGCGGGCCAGCGTGAGCACCGGGACGCCGGCGTTGACGCGTTCACCAACCATCGGCGTGGCGCCGCCGAGCACCCCATCGGCGGGGGCGACGATACGAGTATGGGCCAGATCGTATTCGGCCTGATCCAGCTTGGCGGTGGCCGCCTGATAATCCGGATGCTCTTCCACCGCCACGTCCGGCCCACCGCCCAACTTGGCACGCAGGCTGGCGAGTTGCTGGTCGATCACCTCCGCCTCGGCGCGGGCCTTGTCCCGCTTCTGCCGCGCCGCTTCCAACTGGGATTGCGACACCGCCACCTTGTCGAGGCCCTGGAAGCGCTGCAGTTCGCGCTGGTAATAACTCAGGTCACGGCGCGCCTGGGCGCGCTGCGCCTGAAGGCGGGCATAATCCGCCCGTTCGGACAGAATGCGGTTACCAACCGCACGCTGGTCGGCCTGCGCCTCCGCCAGGGCGATTCGGTAAGGCTGGGGGTCGACCTCGGCGAGTACCTGACCGCGCCGCACCGGCTGGTTGCGCTCCACGTTCACCGCCACCAGAGGGCCGCTGACGTCGGCGGTCAGCGAGATCATATCAATCTTGATGTAGGCGTTCTCGGTGCTGACGTAACGTTGGCCGCCGAAGACCAGCCACAGCACCGCCGCCAGGGCGATCACCAGTCCCAGGCCAATTCCCAGCCGCCGGTTGCGTTGCGTCGTGGTCACTGTCCGTCCCCCTGGTCGGGTCGATCACAAAGGTTGGTGCGCATCGTTTCCAATACCTCCCTGAGCGTCTCAATTTGCTCGCTATTCAGGCCGGCAATCGCCCGCTCCCGGGTCATCGCCGCCAGTTCACGCAGCCGCTCCAACGCTGGCGTGGCGGCTTCGGTAAGGAAAAGCCGCCGCCGGCGCCGGTCGGAAGGGTCTGCCCGGCGCTCCACCAGACCTTCCTGTTCCAACCGCTCCAGTTGCCGCGTCAGCGAAATCGGCGCCACATCCAGAATCTCGGCCAGCGCCGCCTGGTGCACCCCCTCATGGCGGGCCAGATGCCAGAGCACTTGCCAGCGGGCGCGGGTCAGCCCCTCTTCGCGGGCTCGCCGGTCGAAGTCGCGGCGTATCATACGCGCCACGTCGTGGACATTGAGTCCGACCATGATGTCTCTGGTCATTTGGGATCTCCCGGTCGGCTCTTTAGCGGTATTCGTAAGCCAACTCATCATAAGCTAGCTTACGATAACGCCGCCATTATGGCAACCAGGTTGTCTTATCAGCGAATCTCGATAACCTTTATCGCGATGGCCCATAAAAAAAGCCCGGCGCAAGGCCGGGCTTTTTTAGTACTGACGGGGCCGGGAAAGATCAGCTTTCCTTGGCTTCCTTCATGGACAGCTTGATGCGGCCACGCTGGTCCACGTCGAGGACTTTGACCTTGATGATGTCACCCTCGTTGACGTAATCGGACACTTTCTCCACCCGCTCTTCGGCGATCTGGGAGATGTGCAGCAGCCCTTCGGTGCCAGGCATGATCTGCACAAAGGCACCGAAGTCCACCACGCGCATCACCTTGCCTTCGTAGATCTTGTCGATCTCCGCTTCGGCGGTGAGCTCTTCCACGCGACGCTTGGCTTCCAGAGCCGCTTCACGGGTTTCGCCGTAGATCTTCACGCTGCCGTCGTCTTCCAGATCGATGGTGCATCCGGTTTCGTCGGTCAGACCGCGGATGGTGGCGCCGCCTTTGCCGATCACGTCGCGGATTTTCTCCGGATTGATCTTCAAGGTCAGCAGAGTCGGAGCGTTATCGGACACCTGGGCACGGGACTCGGAAATCGCCTTGGCCATCTCGCCGAGGATGTGCAGCCGGCCTTCCTGAGCCTGCTCCAGCGCTTTCTCCATGATTTCTTCGGTGATGCCTTCGATCTTGATGTCCATCTGCAGGGCGGTCACGCCACGGGCGGTACCGGCCACCTTGAAGTCCATGTCGCCGAGATGGTCTTCGTCACCCAGGATATCGGACAGCACCGCGAAGCGGCCGTCTTGTTCCTTGACCAGACCCATGGCGATACCGGCCACCGGGGCGGTCAGCGGAACGCCGGCGTCCATCAGCGCCATGGAGGTGCCGCACACCGAAGCCATAGAGGAAGACCCGTTGGACTCGGTGATTTCGGACACCACGCGGATTGAGTACGGGAACTGCTTCTCGTCGGGCACCACCGCTTCCACGCCACGGCGGGCAAGGCGGCCGTGGCCGATTTCGCGGCGCTTGGGGCTGCCGATCATGCCGGTTTCACCGACGCAGTACGGGGGGAAGTTGTACTGCAGCATGAAGTGGTCCTGGCGAGAGCCTTCCAGGGCGTCAATGAACTGCGCGTCGCGCATACCGCCGAGGGTGGCGGTAACGATCGCCTGGGTTTCGCCACGGGTGAACAGCGCGGAGCCGTGGGTTTTCTTGAGCATGCCCACCTTGCATTCGATCGGGCGGACCGCGTTCAGGGCACGGCCATCGATACGCGGCTTGCCGGAGACCACCGCCTCGCGCACCACGTTCTTTTCCACCTTGCCGAACAGATCCTTCACTTCGCCGGCTTCCGGGGCGCCTTCCTCTTCGGTGGCGAACTCGGCCACACAGGCGTCGCGCAGCTCGCCAACTTTCTGCTGACGGGCCATCTTGTCGGTAATGGTGTAGGCGTCCGCCAAAGCGGCTTCGTACTTGCCCTTGATGGCGTTCTTCAGTTCGCTGTTTTCCTGCGCCGGCTGCCATTCCCAGGCCGGGGTGCCGACTTCCGAGGCGAACTCGTTGATCGCCTGGATCAGGCCCTGCATTTCCTGGTGACCGAACAGCACCGCGCCCAGCATCTGGTCTTCGCTGAGTTCCTGGGCTTCGGATTCCACCATCAGCACGGCCGCTTCGGTACCGGCGACCACCAGGTTGAGGGCGGATTCTTCCAGCTCGGAATAGGTCGGGTTCAGCAGGTACAGGCCGTCCTTGAAGCCGACGCGGGCAGCACCGATCGGGCCGCTGAACGGAATGCCTGAAATCGCCAGGGCGGCGGAGGTGCCGATCATCGCGGCGATATCCGGGTCCTGGTTCTTATCCGAGGACATTACCGTGGCGACCACCTGGACTTCGTTCATGAAGCCCTTGGGGAACAGCGGGCGAATCGGCCGGTCGATCAGACGGCAGGTCAGGGTCTCTTTCTCGCTGGGACGACCTTCACGTTTGAAGAAACCGCCGGGAATGCGGCCGGTGGCGTAGGTCTTTTCCTGGTAGTTCACGGTCAGCGGGAAAAACGGCTTGTTGGGGTCGGCCTCTTTTTTACCGACCACGGTGACCAGTACCTGGGTGTCACCGATGGTGACCATAACAGCGGCGGTGGCCTGGCGGGCGATCTGCCCGGTTTCCAGGATAACGGTGTCACCGCCGTATTGAATCTCTTTACGCACTATATTGAACATATCGCTTCTCGTCTCTCGTCTCGTCTCGTCTTTCGTCTCTTCGCTTTATCATCGCGTGCCGGGGCATCATAACCCTGCCCCCAAAACAACAGAAGCCCGGCACCGGGCCGAGCTTCCGTTTCAATCACCGGTCACACCGGGGCCTGCTTAGCGGCGCAGGCCCAGAC